>JBAYVX010000027.1:0-12906 GCA_041674365.1 Kiritimatiellales bacterium
ATAAGCCCAGCCAAAACCGGTATCCAAAGTGCCTGTTTATACATGGGGTTCCCTTCCAAACAAAGTCTGTTAGATCGGTGTGGGCACTGTATCCTGATTCTCGGGAGCAAATGGATTATCCGGATCAATCCCCATCAAAGACAAGAAGTCGGATCCGCCGCCCAATGAGTTTGGATCCCCGCCACCCAATTGTTGCCCGCCACCGCCAAGTTCTCCACCACCTGTCGTCCCGCCTGCGCCGCCGCTGATCAGTGCTTGAGCTGCGGCAACCGTAACCGCCGTCAACTCCGGGTATTGACTGAACACATTGCTGTTATTGATCGCAGTCATGCTCTGCGCAAGATTGTCAGCTCCACCCGCCAGCATCACAGCCACAATCGCATAGCGGATTGCCTGTTCATTCCCTGTAGCGGCGGCTTCATTCAAAATAGCAATCAGCTGCTGTTGAATAACCACAGGATCCGCATTGTCGGCATAAACTGCTTTCGCAGCCGTCAGAACCGCCTGTCCGACAGCAGAAGCCCCTTGAGTTGCGGCAAGCTGACTTAATCCGAGATCAGCGAATACCGGCACGGACAGAAGTCCGGCGACTGCAATAAGAACAATCCGAAAACGCAATGCATTTTTTCTCATCTTTGATCTCCCGATCGAGCCTGCCTACCGAAAACCGCGCGAACCTCCGGTAGAGATCCTTCCGCCGTCTTTTGAACAAATCCATCCCAAATAGACGGCAAATTTATATCATTCAATAGGCAGTAGTCAACCCAGCTTTCCCCTTCTACGGGCTTTTTAATGCACCCGTTTACAACCTCAGCCTTTCCTGAAAACAACAGTGCCGTCTGACCGACCACCCGCGCAAAATCCTCTTTCGTCACCGTCTTATCCGGATCCATCAGGTCAAACAATGAAAAACAAACCCCCTGCCGGTTTAAAAATGCCACGCACTGCTCCAGCGAGGCGTCCGGCTTAACATAGTTTCCAAAATTGCCTTTTGCCAAAAGAACGGCTAAATCCCCAAAGGTCGGCTCTGAGGCCAACAGCCCTCCGGAAACCGCACAAAAAAAAAGGATATGTTTAGAAAATTTCATTTAAAACGCGATGCAATTTATCACTTTTCCCGACAAACATGCAATCCTTCTGCTTTTGATTTTTCATTGCCGCCCGACTTCTGCTAAGAACTCCCGGAAATGAAGCAGAACTCCTTCACCATCAAACTCACCGGCGAACAGCAGGAAAAACTGGCCGCCCTGCTCCGGGCCTCAAGCCATCTACAGGTCGAAGTGCCGCACACGCAGATCGCCGTCGATACCGGAACATGCCGCGTCAACCTCTATAACTCCGGCAAATGCCTCATCCAAGGCAAGGGTGCCGAAGAATGGATCACCTTCACACTCGAACCCGACGTGCTCGGCGAAGCCCGCATCGGTTACGACGCCGTTCATGACCCCGAAAGCGTCGCTCCCCACATGGGGGTCGATGAAAGCGGTAAAGGTGACTTTTTCGGCCCGCTCGTCATCGCCGCCGTCTATACCGACGCCAAGACCGTCGAAATTCTCAAAGAGCTCGGTGCGCGCGACAGCAAAAAAATAACCAGCGACCGCGTCGCCCTGCAACTCGCTTCCGATATTCGGAAAAAACTCGACGGCAAATACGCCGTCGTCGCCATCGGCCCCGAAGCCTATAACCGCATGTACGCCAAAATCGGCAACGTCAACCGGCTGCTTGCCTGGGGCCATGCGCGCGCCATTGAAAATCTGCTCGAAAAAGTCCCTGACTGCCCGCGCGCCCTTTCCGACAAATTCGCATCGACCGTCCTGATCGAACGCGCGCTGATGGAAAAAGGAAAGAAAATCAAAATGGATCAGCGCACCAAAGCGGAATCCGATCCCGCCGTTGCCGCGGCCTCCATTCTCGCGCGCGCCGGCTTCCTCATGGCCTTGCGAAAAATGGAAAAAGATTTCGGTATCGAAACCGTACCGAAAGGCTGTTCCGCCAAAGTCAAACAGATCGCCGCCGAACTCGTCGCCCACAAAGGGCCCGGCATCCTGCTTAAAACCTGCAAAACTCACTTCCGCACCACCGAAGAAGTCCTCGGCATGAACGGCTACAAACTCAGCGAACTTCCAACCGCCTGATTTTTTCCAAACAGTGGAAAAAAATCCTCCAAGCCCCGGGAAGATGCGCCATTTTGTCGCTCTTTCGGTCAAAATAGGGACAGTTCGCCCGAAAAAGTTTTCAAGCATTGGAAGCTGATATTATTACAATCAGCTTATAATTAATAACTTATAACTGACAACCCTCTTCCGGCACACTGCCTGCTTTTACGGAAGCGTCTTTTGGATTTTAACTGAAAGGAATCAAACTGTGGCAACGACAAATAAAGTTTTAGGAATCGACCTTGGGACGACCAATTCCTGTATGGCGATTATGGAAGGTGGGGAACCCACTGTAATTCCAAACGCCGAAGGTGGTCGCACCACCCCGTCGGTGGTGGCATTCACGAAGGACGGCGAACGCCTGGTCGGTCAGGCGGCCAAACGTCAGGCTGTGACCAATCCGAAAAATACGATTTTCTCGGTGAAACGTTTTATGGGCCGCAGCTACAGCGAAGTGGCGCATGAAATCGAACTGGTGCCCTATCAAGTCGTCAAGGCATCCAACGGCGACGCCCATATTAAGATTGGCGATAAGACCTACGCTCCGCCGGAAATCTCCGCGATGATTCTTCAGAAGATGAAGACCGATGCCGAAGCCTACCTCGGCGAGAAAATCACGCAGGCGGTGATTACCGTCCCGGCGTATTTCAACGACCGTCAGCGACAGGCGACCAAAGACGCCGGTAAGATCGCCGGTCTCGAAGTGCTGCGTATTGTGAATGAACCGACCGCCGCCTCGCTGGCTTACGGCCTCGACAAGAAGCATGACGAAAAAATCGCGATTTACGACCTCGGAGGCGGAACATTCGATATTTCCGTGCTCGATATCGGCGACGGCGTTTTCGAAGTGTCTGCCACCAACGGCGACGGACACCTCGGCGGTGATGACTTCGACCAGAAGGTGATCGACTGGCTGGTTCAGGAATTCAAGAAAGAACAGGGCGTTGACCTTTCCAAAGATGCGATGGCTCTGCAGCGCTTGAAAGAGGCCGCGGAAAAAGCCAAGTGTGAACTTTCCAGTTCGAACTCGACCGATATCAACCTGCCGTTCATTACGGCGGATGCCAGCGGCCCGAAACATATGAACGTCACCCTCTCCCGCGCCAAGCTGGAACAACTGGTGGACGATCTGATCGCCCGCGCTGAAGGCCCGGTAAAAACCTGCCTGCAGGATTCGAAATTGAGCACCAGTCAGATTGACGAAGTAATTCTGGTCGGCGGTTCAACCCGTATGCCTCGCGTTCAGAGCTCGGTGAAAGATCTCTTCGGCGGAAAAGAACTTCATAAAGGGGTAAACCCGGACGAAGTGGTTGCGGTCGGCGCCTCGATCCAGGGCGGTATTCTGAAAGGCGAAGTGAAAGACGTGCTTCTGCTCGACGTGACCCCGCTGACGCTGGGTATCGAAACCCTCGGTGGTGTGCGCACCCCGCTGATCGACCGCAACACGACAATCCCGACCAAGAAGAGCGAGATTTTTTCGACAGCGGCTGATAACCAGCCCGCTGTGGATATCCACGTTCTGCAAGGCGAGCGCAAAATGGCCCGCGACAACAAAACGCTCGGCCATTTTCAGCTCGACGGCATTCCGTCCGCCCCGCGCGGCGTCCCGCAGATTGAAGTGACGTTCGATATCGATGCCAACGGGATTCTGAACGTGAAAGCCAAAGATCTCGGCACCGGCAAGGAACAGCACATCACCATCACCGCCTCAAGCGGTCTGTCCGACGCAGATATTGATAAGATGGTGAAGGATGCTGAACTGCACGCCGCCGAGGACGAGAAGGCCAAGGAACATGTTGATCTTCACAATCAGGCCGACGGCACCGTCTTCCAAACAGAAAAATTCCTGAAGGAAAACGGTGATAAGATTTCCGCCGACAACAAAGCCGCTGTTGAAGCCGCGATTGAGCCGGTTAAGGAAGCGCTGAAAAGCGACAACGACGAGCAGATCAAATCGACATTGGAAAAGCTGAATGAAGTCATGCAGGCGGCCGCTACGGAAATGTATTCCAAGGCTCAGTCTGAAGCACAGGCTCAGCAGCAGCCAGACGGCGAACAGCCCAAAGGCGAAAAGCAGGCGGACGGCGATGTGATCGACGCAGACTACAAGATGGACGATGAGAAGAAGAAATAAATTTAGTTATCGGTTGTCAGCTAGAAGTTAACAGGCAAGAGACTGTTCAACACGAAACTGATAACCCTTAACAGCTAACCGATAACCACAACAGGAGGAGTGCATCCATGAACATTAAACCGTTAGGCGACCGCGTACTGGTCGAACCGATCAAAGAAGCTGAAATGAAAAAAGGTGGAATCATTATTCCTGACACCGCCAAAGAGCGGCCGCAGGAAGGCAAAGTGATTGCCCTGGGAACCGGCAAGCTGGACGACAACGGCAAAGTCATTCCCTTCAATGTAAAAAAAGGCGACACCGTCCTCATGCCGAAATACGGCGGAACAGAAGTCAAAATGGGCGGCAAAGAATATCAGATCATGCGCGAAGAAGACATCCTCGCAGTAATTGGTTAAAAAATTCGAAATCCGAAACTCGAAATCCGAAACAAATTCAAAATTCCAATGCTTGGAAAATTGTTTCGTGCTTCGAAAATTAGAAATTCGGATTTATCGACTAAAAGGAGATTAAAATTATGGCTAAACAGATGAAATTCGATGTAGATGCCCGCGATGCGATGCTGAAAGGCGTCGAAAAGCTGAGCCGGGCCGTTAAAGTGACCCTCGGCCCGAAAGGCCGCAACGTGATCCTTGACAAAAAATACGGCTCACCATCCGTCACCAAAGATGGCGTGTCCGTTGCCAAGGAGATCGAACTGGAAGATCCCTTTGAAAACATGGGTGCTCAGATGGTGCGTGAAGTCGCCAGCAAGACCAGCGACATCGCCGGAGACGGCACCACGACGGCAACCGTTCTGGCCGAAGCGATCTATCGCGAAGGTCTCAAGAATGTCACTGCTGGCGCCAACCCGATGAGCCTGAAGCGCGGTATCGACAAAGCGTCCGAAGCGCTGGTTGACGCGCTCGCGAAAATGAGCAAGAAAACCAAATCCACCGAAGAGCTCGCCCAGGTCGGAACCATTTCCGCCAACGGCGACACCGCCATCGGAAAAATCATCGCTGACGCCATGGCCAAGGTCGGCGAAGACGGCCCGATCACCCTCGAAGAATCCAAATCGATGGAAACCAGCCTTGAAGTCAAAGAAGGAATGCTCTTCGACAAAGGCTATCTCTCCCCCTACTTCGTGACCAACGCCGAAGCAATGGAAGCGGAACTCGAAGACCCCTATATTCTGCTGTTCGAAAAGAAGATTTCGAACCTGCAGGATATGCTCCCGCTCCTCCAGAGCGTGGCCAAGAGCAGCAAACCGCTGATGATTATTGCGGAAGACATCGAAGGTGAAGCGCTGGCGACTCTGGTCGTCAACAAACTGCGCGGTACCCTTAACGTCTGCGCCGTCAAGGCTCCGGGCTTCGGCGACCGCCGCAAAGCGATGATGGAAGATATCGCTGTTCTGACGGCCGGTAAATTCATCACCGAAGACCTTGGCATCAAGCTCGAAAGCGTAACGCTGGCCGATCTCGGCCGTGCGAAACGTGTAAGCGTCAGCAAAGATGAAACCGTCATTGTTGACGGAGCCGGCAAGAAGGTGGATATCAACGCCCGCGTTGACCAGATCAAGCGCCAGATTGAAGAAACCACCTCGGACTACGACCGTGAAAAACTGCAGGAACGTCAGGCCAAACTGGCTGGTGGTGTCGCCGTCATCAATATCGGTGCGGCAACCGAATCCGAAATGAAGGAAAAGAAAGCCCGCGTTGAAGACGCTCTGCACGCGACCCGCGCAGCCGCTAAAGAAGGTATTGTGCCGGGCGGCGGTGTAGCACTGATCCGCGCGCAGAAGGCTCTTGATGCCCTCAAACTCGAAGGCGACGAAGCCATCGGTGTCCAGATTGTCCGCAAAGCCTGCGAAGCTCCGCTCCGCCAGCTGGTCGATAACGCCGGCATCGAAGGAGCCATCGTGGTTCAGGAAGTCAAAAAAGCCAAAGGCAATAACGGCTACGATGTCGCCACTGGCAACTATGTGGACATGATCGCCGCCGGCATCATCGACCCGACCAAAGTGACCCGCTCTGCCCTGCAGAACGCGGCCAGCATTGCGGGCCTGTTGCTGACGACCGAATGCATGATCACCGACCTGCCGGAAAAGAACAAACCGGCTATGCCCGACATGGGTGGCGGAATGGGTGGAATGGGCGGCATGATGTAAGTCGCTGTTCCTGACGGAACACAAAAAACCCTGCCGGTCTTTTCCGGCGGGTTTTTTTGTTCTACCCCGTAACGAGTAACGCGTAAATGGAGAGCGAGAATGGGTAAAACTGCCAATTCTTCCTTGTTACGTGTTACGCATTACGAATTTACGTAAAACAACTCATTGACGCAGACATGAGCAAAACGTATAGTCGCGCGCTTTTAGAGAGGAACTATCCCTATGAACTTCGAATACCTGAGCAAAGCAGAAGAAAAAATCGGCAGCATCCCGACTCTGGTGAATCTTGTTTCCTATCGTACCCGCCAGCTCATCCGCGGTGAACGCCCGATGGTCAAGCGCGACTTCCCGGAACAGGACTTTCACGATGTCGTTCTCAAAGAAATTGTCGAAGGCAAACTGACCGTCGAAATGGGCGTTCAGCCCATCGATATGGGATCCTCCTTCGATACGTTCGATGAAGGTTCCGATATTGTTCTGTGACCATGTCCCAAAAGGCAAAAGAATCCCGGGATGCTTCCGGCGTGCTGGCCACCAACCGCAAAGCGTTCCGGGATTTTCATGTCCTGGAAAAGCTCGAAGCCGGTGTTGAACTGCTCGGAACCGAAGTGAAATCCATTCGCGACGGCCACATCCGCATCGACGAAGCCTACGCCCACATCGAAAACAATCAGGCTGAACTCCTGCAGATGACCATTCAGCCCTACTCGCACGGCAACGTCCATAACCACGCCCCCACCCGCCCGCGCCGCTTGTTGCTGCACAAAAAAGAGATCACTCGTCTCCAGAGCAAAATCGGCGAAAAAGGGCTGACGCTTGTGCCGCTCAGAGCCTACCTCAAACGCGGCAAGGTGAAAATTGAGCTGGCGCTCTGCAAAGGCAAAGACACCATCGATAAGCGCGAAACGCTTAAAAAGAAAGCCGTTGATCTCGATACCCGCCGCGCGATGAAGCACCTCTGATTTTTTCCAAGGTTCGGAAAAAAACTTTCCAATGTTTGGAAACATTCCGCTACAGTCTCCCTCCATGAGAAGCCGTGAAGCTATGAAATGGGAAGAGACGCTCAAAAGCGTCTTCGATGCCATCGACGCCGAGCTCGAAGCCGGGTACGGAAATGATTATCCGCTGCACCCTTCCCGCCCGAAGCGCGGCGTCACAGCCAATCCGGAAGATGACGGACTGTTTAACGTTGGCGCGGCCTTTTCAGCGGGCTTCGGCTCAAAGTACGGCCCCGGCTACGTCGTCGAAATCCGTCTGGCCACACTCAATCATGTGCCGGAGGATGTGCAGGCAGAGATTAAAGAAAAAGTTTTCCAAGGTTTGGAAAAACGGCTTCCGCAAGCTTTCCCCGGCAAAGAACTGCACGTCTCCGAAGAAAACGGCATCATCCGGATCTACGGTGATTTGAGCCTGGACGACTGAGTTACGAAGTCATAGCCCCATACCGGCTTACTGTTGATGTCAAAATAAAGCCGTTTTGAATCGTCGCTCCAGCGCAGGGTCGCATCCATCTCTCCAGTCGGCGTGGCGGTATATTCAGCAAGGTAAAAAAGCGTGTGCCAAAGGTGGCGCTCGCGCACAGCAATTTTAAAGCCCGGAGTTGAGTAATAATAAACGCGCTGCAAACGCGCCTCGCGGGTTCCGTCGGGCGCGGGCAGAATCAGTACGGTTTTTACCGGCGCGGTGAAAATCCGGAACGAGACAAACAAAGCGAAGCCCATCAGCGCCAGCAGGCCGATGGCGCGCATCGGCGGCATGCCGCTGAAAAAACTCCGCTTATGGAAACGATCCATTACACCCTTTGGACTGCGCAGGCTTGCCTGCGCTTTGTTATGCCGAAGCTTGCTTCGGCTTCCATAGTAACACGAAGCAAGCTTCGTATTCTAAAGCGGCGGCACGCGACTTTGGAGCGAGGCTTTCGCTTGCGAAAGCAACAACCAAAGGGAGTGTCAACCCGCCGCACTCCATATCGCTACTTCTGTTGCGTCTGTTCCGGAACCGCCTTGCTGAAAAGCTTTTTGATCTGGAGCTTACGGTCAACATCTTTAAGAGAAAGAATGAGCATCGCGCCAATCAGCAGAATGGCAAAAAAATTAATCAGTGCCGTCTGAATTTTTACATTCACTTTGTGCCGCGTAATACCGTGCCAGAGCGCAAAAACAATATGCCCGCCGTCGAGCACCGGAATCGGGAGCAGGTTCAGTACCGCGAGATTGATGTTCAGAAAGCGGATCAGCCCGAGCGTGTTCACGAGACCCATTTTAATCGACATGGCAAGCATGGTAAAAATCATAATCGGTCCGCCCAGTCCACCGGCCGCCTGACGGGCTTCCGCCGGAGTCACCAATGCCTTCAAAACACGAATGATCGCCAGCGCATCATATTTGATCTGATTGACCGGATTTTTGTAGAGCATCCACGGCATGCCGCTGCCGCCAAGCTGCACACCAACCATAATGCGGTCATATTCCTTGTTATATTCCGGAATAATGGAAAGCTCGAGAGGCTCGCCTTTGCGCTCGACAGTAAGCAACGCCGGAACGCCGGGCTTAACCGCCTGCACCAGTTCGGTGAAATGCTCCCAACCCAGCACGGTTACCCCGTTGAACGAAAGCGCCGTATCGCCGCTTTTCACCCCGGCCAGATCTGCGGGGCTGCCTTTGGTTACCGCGCCGAATAAGCAGGGAATGGCCGGCTCAACACCTTCGATCGTCCGCACGCCCTCTTCGCCTTTAATCACGGGTATATCGAGATGCCGTTCAACACCGGTGTTGCGCAGGTCGAGCGCGACGGTGTCGCTGTTTTTGAGCATGCTTTCAACGATGAAGTCGTACCAGTTTTTGATAGCGGCTCCATTAACAGTAATAATTTCGTCACCCTGACGCAGCCCGGCGGCATAGGCGGCGCAATTCGTTTCGATGTTTCCAATGATCGGACGGATCTGCGCGCCTGCCTCGTTGCCGGGAATCAGCCAGATTGTAACAGCAATAAGAACAGCCAGCGCAATGTTGCCGAGCGGGCCGGAAACGGCAACGGCAATTTTTTTCCACGGTGAAACGTCGGGATATTTTCCGGCGGAGGCATCGCCCTGAATCCGCTCCATCCCTTCGGGATCGAGCTGCGGAAGCGAAACGTAACCGCCGAACGGTATCCAGCCGATCTTGTAGAGAATGCCGTCTTTTTCCCATTGAACAATGGCACGTCCGAAACCGATGGAAAACGTTTTGACGACCAGCCCGCAACGGCGCGCTACAATGAAGTGGCCGAATTCGTGAACAAACACGGTGACACCAAAAAGAAACAGAGCCGCAACTACGGTGTAAAAAACAGTCCAGCCGGTTTGAAGCATTTCAAGCATTGGAAAATATCCGCCTTCCTAGCAGAGAAAAAATTTGATGTAGATGTACATGAACGGCGCGGTGAAGAGCAGGCTGTCGATCATGTCGAGCATGCCGCCCATACCGTGTGCAATTGCGCCGGAGTCCTTGAGCCCCACCGCGCGTTTGAACATAGACTCGACCAGATCGCCCAGCGTTCCAATGATTGGAAAAAGAATGCCGAGAATCAGCGCGTGAATAAGCGGAAATTTGTGCGGGCCAAGCCTGCCGCCCGTGCAGACCCACCAGAGCACACCAACCACACAGGAAAAGAGAAATCCGCCGAACAAACCTTCCCAGCTCTTCTTCGGCGAGATGTGCGGACAAAGTTTATGCTTCCCGAAACGCGAGCCGATGAAGTACGCGCCGGCATCGCCCCATTTGACGGCCAGCAGCAGATAAAAAGCCGCCCGCGTCGGCGAATCCGGTCCGCTCACCATGTACAGCCGCACAAAAAAGCTCCAGAAAAACGCCACGTAGAGAAACCCGAACAACGTGCCCAGCGCATTGCGCAGCGCCTGGCGGGGATCCGAATAACCAAACAGCCGTAAAAAAATCACCATCAGGATGATCAGCAGCAGCGACCATAGCACGTCATCGGAAAATCCGTATTTGGCCGTCAGCCAGGTCATAGCTGTGAAGAGCAGCCCGCAGATCATTCCTGTCTTTTTCGATGCCGGCAGATCGCCCAACGCCATCAGAGCATAAACTTCCCCCATCGCCAGACCACAAATAATCATCAGCCCGATCAAAACCGAGATGTTTCCAGACGGAACCAGCAGCACCGCGGTCGAAAGCACTGCGGCAATGGTCAGCCCGAGTATAATCCGTTTTTTATCCATAGGTTCCTTTACTGTGTCACGACTCCGCCATAGCGGCGTCCGCGCTGATTAAAATTTTCCAAAGCCTGGAAAAACTGTTCTTCACGGAAGTCCGGCCAGAACACATCGGTCACAACCAGCTCGGCATACGAAAGCTGCCAAAGCAGAAAATTACTCAGCCGCAACTCGCCGCTGGTGCGGATCATCAGTTCCGGGTCGGGAACATCCGGCAGATAGAGATGCTGTGCCACCGTGGTTTCATTCACGGTTTCCGGATCAAGCTCTCCCTTTGCCACCTTGCGGGCAATCGCTTTCGCGGCTTCAGCAATTTCGAGGCGGCCGCCGTAGCTCAACGCCACAATCAGCGTGTATTCATAATCCTTCGCCGACTGCTCCATCAGCTTTTCAAGCTTCTTGCGCAAATCCGTCGGCAGACGGTCGATCTGTCCCATCACCCGCAGGCGGATTTTATTTTTCAAAAATTCCCGGCTGTGTTTTTCGATAAAAAAACCGAGCAGCTTCATCAAGCCCTCAACCTCGTCCTTCGGGCGAACCCAGTTTTCGGTACTGAAGGCATAAAGTGTCAAAAATTTAACACCCGCTTTTTTTGCCGCTTTGAGTACAGCCAGAACGGATTGCGCCCCCGCCTCGTGGCCCTTCAGCCGCGGCAACCCGCGTTGTTTCGCCCAGCGTCCATTGCCGTCCATGATAATGGCGACGTGCTGAGGGACATTAGCAATTGACGATTTATGATTTTCGATTGAAGACGCCATATTCAAATTTATCGGTTCTTTTGAGCCGTTCTGTGCGATGCAGTCATAATGGCAGTTATCTCATCTGCTTCCCGATAAAGATCGGTTACTTGTTCCGCAGGGATCACCCCGCCTTCCATAATCAGCTCAAGCCAATAGCAACACTCATCGGATTCTTCCAGAACAATGCTGAGCTTTGAAATAAACTCCGCTTGTGAGCGACCCCTGCAAGCCGCCCGATAATTCGCACCGACCGACGTTGCCGCTCTCATCAGTTGATTTGCAATTACCCGTCCCTTGATAGTGTTCGGCAAAAGATCAATCAGTTCCATGACTTGCAAAGCAAACTGCTTCGTTCGGGCTTTCAGTTCATTTGCATCCATGGTCATCTCCAATCCGAAATCATAAATCGCCAATCATCAATTCAAAGAGATCGTACTCGATCTCTTTGGACCGACCGACAGAACACTCACCGGCACACCGGTCAGCTTTTCGATCCAGCGGACATATTTCTGCGCCTGGGCAGGCAGCTCGTCAAAGGAAGTCGCTTCGCGCGTCGAGCAGTTCCACCCTTTGAACTCTTCATAGACAGGCTTGCAACGTGACAGCTTACTGATGCTGGCCGGAACGGTTTCAACCCGCTCGCCGTCGCATTCGTAGGCAACACAAACTTTGATGGTTTCAAAACCATCGAGCACGTCCATCTTCATCAGTGCCCAGCGGTCGATACCGCAAATCATCGCCGAATAGCGCGCGACCACCGCATCGAACCAGCCGCAACGACGCGGGCGGCCGGTGGTGGCGCCGAATTCATGTCCGACCTTCGCCAGCTCTTTGCCGTCGGCGTCGAACAGCTCGGTCGGAAACGGCCCTTCGCCGACGCGGGTTGTGTAGGCTTTTACAATGCCGATCACCTCGTCCACCTGATGCGGCGGAATACCGGCTCCGGCGGAGACCCCGGCAGCGCCGGTGTTCGACGAAGTCACAAAGGGATAGGTTCCGAAATCGACATCCAGCATGACGCCCTGCGCGCCTTCAAAAATCACATTGTTCTTCGGATCACGCACGGCGGCATTGAGCATCGGAATGGTGTCGCAGATAAAGGGCTTGAGATACTCAAACGCGACCTTGTATTTAGCAACCAGTTCATCGGCATTCAGTGCCGGAGCGTCCAGCACTGCCAGCATGGCGTTCTTCGCGGCAATGCGCTCACGCAGCATCTCTTCAAAATTACTCTCAAGTACGTCACCCATGCGCAACCCGCAACGATCGGCTTTGTCGCAATAGGCTGGACCGATGCCGCGCTTGGTCGTGCCGATTTTTTTGCCGGTCGCCAGCTTAGCTTCCTTCGCACCGTCGAGCTCCTTGTGATACTGAATCACCAGATGGGCACGGTCGCTGACAAACATCCGTCCGCGAAAATCAATTCCGCGGTTTTCCAGATCCTGAAGTTCTTCGGTCAAGCCAAGCGGATCGACCACCAGACCGTTGCCGATTACGCAGTTCACGCCGGGGCG
>JBAYVX010000028.1:0-12830 GCA_041674365.1 Kiritimatiellales bacterium
ATGAATAATGAAAGCAGCTGAACGGTTCAATAAACTGTTGGAGCAATCGAAACAGTCCCCTGAATTCCGGACTGAAAAAGCGATCCTCGGACTTACCGAGGAAATTCTTGCCCAAATGAAGCGGCAGGATGTTTCCCGTACCGAACTGGCCCGCCGTCTCGGGAAAAATCCGGCCTTTGTAACCAAGCTTCTCCGGGGGAATAACAACTTCACCTTCGATACGGTTGTTCGCATCGCCCGTGCTTTGGAAATGGAGTTTGTTCCTCACATGATGCCGGAAGGCTGGCAAAGCCGGATTTTCGATTTTTCATCTGCCCGTGCGGAGGAGGAATCCAAACCGTTGGCCGAGGTCAAGCGGGAGTACACTGCTTCTGTCAATACAAGTACCGGAGGGGACTATGCAGAAATCGCCCTTGTCGCTTGAGCGCTACGCATTCAGCCGCATTCATGTGGATGCTTGTGAATCTCCAGATTGTCAGACCGTAAAAACAGACGGCCATTTCCGGGTTCAAACCCGCTGTCAGCAGCATGGTGACGATCTGTTGCGCTGGATGGTCACGCTGAATGTGTCCGTCGTAAAAAAAGAAGCTGAGTCTTGTCCGCCCTATACGTTTGACGTGGAGGTGGTTGGCTTTTTCAAGGTCGCAGAAGATTGCCCCGCAGACAAACAGGCTGCGCTGGTCAGAGCGAACGGCCCGGCGGTGCTTTTCGGTTCTGTTCGTGAAATGATTGCCAGCCTGACCGCCCGCGGACCCTATCCGCGTGTGGATCTTCCGACCGTCACCTTTATTGACGAGGCACATAAAAAACCGACTGCCGCGACAGCGAAGGCTTGAGACACTTAGTCATTTTCGCCAATAAAATTTGACGACGACACCCAGTCGATCCGTCAGGTCAAAGGCTTATGGCTGGTAAAATCCGCCGACTTTTAGGGGTAGGCATTCTTTCCAACCATTGGAATGATTTCTTCCAAGGTTTGGACCTGAGCCCTTGCCTGGGGCAAAAGTGCTTTTCGCCCCCTCGAAAAGAAGCGCAGCGGCAAAAAAGTCCATCCGCTAAGTCGTTGATTTTCCAAGGTTTGGAATAAAAAAACCCATTTTTTCAAACCCTTGGAAAACTCCGGTCTTTTCCTTTTAAAAGGCTTGTTTTATTTTCACTCCCTATCAAATCGTCAACAGGGAGGTGCAGATGATCAGGAAGAGAATCAAGGGTTGTTTTGATACGGCAGAGAAACTCAAAGGGCACCATCCCGGTGTTTTCTGTGATTTTCTGGAAGAATTTGACGACTTCCTTATTGAAAATAACATCAAACTCCCCAAGAACCGAGATCCAGAAAAAATTCCTCATGACGCTTTGCTGAAGGCTTTAATGTCCCCGGATTCGCCCGAGGAACTGGTCGTTCTTTTGATTCTTGTCAATAAGCTCGGCTCCGAAAAAGGATGGGATGAAGTCGTTTACGAGGCTAAATCGCGCGGGGTGACATTGCCGGACGGTCTTGAGCAATTGCAGTATGCAGACCGGGCGATGAAGGTTTGGACGGCCTCCCACAAGAAGCACCCTGATCTTTTGGAAGAAAGCTTCGCCCGGGCGCGCATCTACAGCAAATCGTCATACACCTATTATCCGATGCAGCGGGAGCTTCGCCCTCATTTCAAAGTGCCATCGGAGGAACTTGTTCAGGAGTTGACTCAGGAGCTGGATTCCCACTTTAACGTCGAACAGGGAACAAAGGTTCTCCCGTATGATTTTGATGCTGAAATCTGGTTTCTGATTCGTCACCCCGGTATCGCCCAATGGCAGGGGGTTTATGAAAAAGGCCAGGCGAAAAGCAAGGCGATTACGCCCGAGCTTTACGATGCGGTGGTCTACCATAAAAAATATGGCGACCTGCGAATGAATACTAACCGCAAATCGGATCACAAGACATACCGAAAGGCATTCGGCCATCTGCTGTTTAATGCTTCCAATGTATTTGATCCGACAAAGAAAATTGTCCGGCTCGATCCGTTGAAGGGGTGCGCTGCCAAATTGTGTGAAACAGATGATGTTTCAGGGCTGCACAAAATTCATGTGTCGGAGGTTTCGTTTTTTACGCTGAAAAGTCATGGTACTCGGCGCGTTACCTGGCGGGCTGAAAAACAAAATGAAAGCTTGCCCTTGGATGAAGACAATTGGGTCATTCCGCAAGATACGGATTCGATTTTGTACGCAAAACTCCGATATCAGCTTAAATCCGGTGGAAAATGGCAGACAATGACCGTCCACACCGGGAAAAACCTCAGCTATGAGCGTGACGGTGATTCCTGTGTGCTGGAAGATTTTCTTCGATTGAGAACGTTTATCAATGGCTCTATTACTTAACACGAACATTTGGCCAGTGCTGGGGGCATCCAGCCGCGCCCGGCAGACAAAGCTTGAGTGGTTCGCCACTCTGGGGCCTGTTGCATTCCAGTCGGTGCCGTTGCTGAAGGTGGGCGGTGAGCGGGCCGCCTTTATCCGCTGCCCGGAAACGGGCGTACGACTGGAGATTCATGAAAACTGGGACATCTCCTTCTCTGCTCTTCCTCCTGCCGATACAGAGATCGACAGCCGCATTGACGGACTTACCCTCGATGATTTGCTTTTGTACGAGTTGGACTGGCCTAAAATTATCAAAGCTCTTCAGACTCAGTTTCAG
Organism: Kiritimatiellales bacterium; assembly: GCA_041674365.1. Lineage (GTDB taxonomy): Bacteria > Verrucomicrobiota > Kiritimatiellia > Kiritimatiellales > Tichowtungiaceae > Tichowtungia. The sequence continues at coordinate 2,678 of JBAYVX010000028.1, forward strand.
CTTACAGGAACTGTTCGCGACCTTTCATTCAAGAGCCTGCTTTGGGTTCTCGGCCACGGTGATGGTGTTCCGTATTATTTTGCCGTGCTCAACAGTCTTGCCGGTCTTGACGAGCATACACTCAAATTCTTTCAATCTGCCCCTAAGCCCCGCCTGTTTTTGCCATCAATTTCTGATCAGCTTTTTGCGGCTCTTCTGAAAAACGGCATTCAGTTCCATGCGCTTGATTCCGGCATAGATCCGGGGTTTTCAACTGTGGAGAAAAAAGTTGCGTCCCGTTACCGCATCATCCAGCAACCCAAGGGATGGAAAATTGTATTCAATGGCTCAGATGCATTTCTCGGCCCGCAAAAAGGGATGTTTATTGCTGAATATCTCTTGAAAAATCCGCCAAGGATTCCGCTTCATGCACTCAAGTTGGAGGCGGTAGCTTTTCCGACTGAAGGCGATGTCGGTGACATCGATCTTGTTATTGACTCGGAAGATGACGAAAAATCAGAAGTAAATATCTCTAATGAATATTCAGGATTCAACTTAAATAAGGACAACGCGATTCTTCGTTCTGACATAGTCGATTCCATAGAGAAGATGAGGGCAGAGGCAATAACACCGGGCCTTTCAGAAAAAATAAAAAAAGACATCCTTCAGCAGATTCGAGATGCTCAGGCCTACCTGCAAGAGAGCGATCCGAAACAGAAGGACCATGCCTCCGCTGCTCAGGCGCGTATTAATAAGCAGCTCACGCGCCTTTTAACAGCTCTTCGCAAGCCGGATGTTCGCACAGGCAAGCCTTCGAAGGTGCTCTCTGACTTCGCAGATCATATTGAGAAGCATCTCCTTATTCCATCCCGTCAATTTTCTGGGACCAGCACTTCGCGAGTGCGTGCAGGTGTTGCTCAAACATTCACCTATGAGCCACAGCCTGGAGTGATTTGGACCAATTAAGCACATTCCTTCTCTTTTAAAAATGCCCGTGAAGTGATTCTTCGCGGGTTTTTTTGTGTCTGGACACCTCGTGTCAGCTTACGGACACCCCGCGTCAGCCCTTCTCCTGATGAAGCAATTCTAGACGGGTTGCATGCAGGAGAGTGAGTGTGAAAACGGCAACTGACGAACAGGTGATTAAGGCGCTTTTTGGCGCAACGCCCGAAAGAAAATCCAGGGCACTTTTAATTCTGCAGGGAAAAGAAATTCCTTTGCGCATTGATGAACCCTTACTCCTCACGATGGGCGAGGCGTGCGAACTGATCCCGTGCTCGCGGGCCACACTTTTTCGAATCATCCGGGCTGGCCGTCTTCAAAAGATAGAATTGTACCCTAATGCGTTCAGACTGAAACGTGCCGACGTTATCGCATTGGCCAATGGAAAGGCGGGGCAAAATGATTGACCCCCGTTTTTCCCAACTGCTCGACCTTGCCCGTTCTGGTGATGATTGTGCTATCGCCGACTTGTGGCACGAATTCAATTTCGATTTCCAGGCCGAATGCCCTTGCCCCGTGGAACCCTGTTCCAGCAGGGCCGACACCTGCCACCTGTCCCCTGCCACCTGTCACCCGGAAGGCGGTGCCACATGCTGATTCGCATCGACACACGCGAGCAAACTCCGTTGGAGTTCGAGAATTGCGCGACCGTGCGCGGCACGATTGCGGCGTTCGATTACAGCATCGAAGGCGATCAGGATTTTTTTGCCATCGAGCGAAAGTCACTGCCCGACCTGATCCAGTCGCTGGCCATCCAAAAAAACTACATTCGCGAGTTGAATAAAATCCGCAGGGCTCTGGCTGCCGGGTTCCCGCGTCTGTTCTACGTAGTGGAAGCGAACCGTGAGGACATCGACCATTTCAACTATTCGGTCTTCGCTTCCGGCCGTATCGGTTCGGCTTTCATCTTTCACCAGCTCTCAGAGCTCGAATACCACTACGCCGTTCACGTCGTCTTTTCCGGCGATGCCATCGGCGCAGCCCGCGACATTTTCCGCCTGCTCAAACGCCGCGCCGAAGATCTTAAAGCGCAGGAGGAGGCATGATCCTTTTTTGTGACTTCTCGTGTTTTTCGTGGCCATCCGTGGTCGAACGCCGCACCCGTGGCCCACCATCGCCGCCCGGTTTCAACGCTTTTAACGAATTCAACGAACAACGTGTTTTAACGCCTATCTGGAGAAAATAACTATGGATCACTTCGAAAAATTAGAACTGAAAAAAGAAATTACCACCGAAGTCCGCGAGGACATCGCCCGGGCAACCGGGAAACTTATCACCCGCCGCATTCTGCTGGCGTTAGCAATCATCGGCTTAGAGACGCTCATCTGGCTGCTGATTACCACGTCAGTTATGAGTGGAGGCAAAGGGTTCAACGGAATTTCTGCCAGTTACTTTGTGATGTGCCTGCGCATTGGTCAGGTCGGCGCGTACCAGTGGTTTAAAGCTGAATAAGGAGACCACCATGACTGACAAACTCCACGCGAAGCACGGCCCGTCATCCTTGAAAAACAAGGAAACCTGTCCGCACTGGCAGAACCGCCCCGGATCATCCGAGGCGGCTGATGAAGGCACCATGATGCACGAGGCGGCTGAAACCGGCCGTCTCGATGGCCTCAATCCCGAACAGATCGCTCAGGTGCGGGAATGTCTGGATGCGGTCGATCAGCTTCAGGAAGAAATTCCCGGCTGCATCCGTTACACCGAGCTGCAGGTCGATGTTTGCGGTCTCACCTTTGGCACGGCGGATGTCGTGCTAATCGGTGCACACACAGCGACCGTCATTGACTACAAAATGGGACGTGTCCCCGTTGATGATGCCGAAATCAATCTGCAAGGCTGGGCGTACGCGCTGGGTGCGTTCGATCTGTTCGGTATTGATGAGGTGACGGTGGTTTTCCTGCAACCGCGATGCGATTTGCGGACGGAACACACCTTTACCCGCGCTACCGATTACGACCGGATGCGCGACCGTGTTGCCGCCGTCATCGAAAAGGCGGAAGACCCGGAGAGCCCGTACTGTCCGCATCCTGAAAACTGCCAGTACTGCGGTGCGAAAGCCCGTTGTCCTGCATTGGCATCCAAAGCGTTGTCGGTTGTAGAAAAACTGCCCGATTCGCTGGAGCTGCCTGCCGTGCTGGATCCTCAGGCGATTACTCAGCCCGACCAGATGGCGCTGGCATTACGTCTTGCGCCGGTACTGATCGACTGGGCAGAGGCCGTCAAAGCCCATGCACTGGAGATGGTGCGCGGCGGCGAAGAAATCCCCGGCTACGAACTCAAACACCGCAGCGGACGGCGAGTCATCAAAGAACTCTCTGCCGTCTGGGAAATTGTTCATGCGGAGTTTGCCGTGCCGCTGGAGCAATTCCTTCCCGCCTGTTCGATCTCAGTGTCCGCTTTAGAAAAAGCGGTCAAAGACAACCAACCCAGAGGAAAGGGTGCCGCAGCGATCCGCAGTCTCAATCAGCAGCTCACTGCTGAAGGACTTTGTATCACTGATCCCGACATCACCTACCTCGCAAAAGAAAGATAACCGTACGGGCGATCCCGGTGGTCGCCCCTTTTAAAACAACAAGGAGAAATACAATGGCTACATCGACATTCAAAAAAAACAAAGACAAACCCGCCGAGGAATCGGCCATTCCCGCAGTTGTTCCCCAAACCGAGAACCATGAACTGGCAACGATGAACTCTGAAATCCCGCCCGTTGGCGGAGTTTCCGGTGATTATCAGGAGTCGGACTTCCGTCTCCCGAGGATCAACATCGTGCAATCGGTCGGCCCGCTGTCCGAGGACTTCGATCCCGGCGCTATCGTGCTCAACAAAGATATCATTGTTCTGCCGGCATCGACCGATCCGAAAGCATGGGGCGATCCGCTCAATGTAACGATACTGAACGCGAAAAAGCAGTTTTCCGAAAATCTGCCTTACGAGTCAGACGAGACCCCGGAAACGGTGGATACGCTGGACGAGGTGACCGCTCGCGGAGGTTGGATCGACTGGAGGAACGACGAGAAACCGCCGTGGAGACCTATGCTGACTGCGCTGGTGCTGATCGAAGCTCCGACCGAAGAACTGGCCGAAGAATTCTCGATTCAGGGCCCGGACGGCAAAGCCTACGAGCTGGCCCTCTGGACGATGAAGGGTTCCGCTTACAGCCGCGCGGGCAAGGCGATTAACACCGCCGCCCGTTTCGCTCTGCGCAACAAGGAAACCGGACTGCCGGAACTGCATAAAGGCAAGTGGACGCTTCAGGTGCGCCGGGAAAAATTGGGAACCAATCTGGTTTATGTCCCGCGTCTGCGTCAGCACGGCAAGCATGATGATGACTTTATCGAGTTCATCACCACGCTGCTGTAGTTCCACTGGGTGGGGCGTGACCTCCGGGCGCGCCTCTCCCTTTTTTTTCAATCTTCCAACCTCTGGAAATTTTATGCCTGTTTTCGCAATAGATTTTGAGACGTATTACGACAGCGACTATTCCCTGAAAAAAATGGATGCGTGGAGCTACGTACACCATCCAAAATTTGATGCCTACCTCATGTCCGTCTATGGCGATGACTTCCAATGGGTAGGACATCCCAAAGATTTCCAATGCTGGGAATTTTTCAATGGTGCTTTGCTGCTGGCGCACAACGCAGCCTTTGACTCTCTGGTTTTCAAACGGCTTCAGGAACAGAAAATCATTCCGCCGGTTCAACCTGCCGCATGGCGCTGCTCAGCATCTCTCGCGGTTTATCTCTCAGCACCCCGAAATTTGAAAGGAGCCTGTAAGCAGCTTCTAGGAATTGAGGTGGATAAAACAACCCGATCCAAAGCGTGCGGACAAACAACAGGAGAGCTATTTGAAAACCAAGCCATGACGGACTACGCGCTTGAAGATGCGCGGCTGTGCTACGTGCTTTGGGAAAAGTTCAATCACCAGTGGCCGGACGATGAAAAGGAATTGGCGACCTTAACCTTTGAGTGGGGTCAGGCAGGAATCGGGGTTGATTTCCAGACTTTGGAAAAATGTATCCAGACCTTGGAAAAACAGAGGTTCGATGCGGTGCAGCATTTGCCGTGGGTGGATGATTTTAATGAAGATACCCCGTTGTCTCACCGTCAACTGGCGTTGGCCTGCCGTGAAGCGGGTATTCCCTGTCCGGCATCATTGGCAATGGATTCACCGCTTTGTGAAGAGTGGGAAAACAAATACGGCGACGAATATCCCTGGGTAAATGCAATGCGGGTATTCCGCAGAACCAACATGCTGCTCTCCCGTTTTTACGCGGTTCGTTCCAGAGTTCGGAAAAGTGATAATCGATTCCCGTACGGGATGAAATATTTTGGCGCAGTGCCGGGACGCTGGTCCGGTGATGCCGGGTTCAATGTTCAAAATATGCCGAGAGGTGAACTGTTCGGTGTGAATCTGCGCAGTTGTTTCCAGCCTTCGGATGGATGCGTTTTTGTTATCGCCGACCTGTCTCAGATTGAACCCCGCATTCTGGCGTGGCTGATTGATGACCATGAATTTCTGTCTCTCGTTCGGGACGGCGTTGATATTTACGAAGCTCATGCCCGGGCGACGATGGGATACAACGATCCGGCTCCGTTGGAAGAAACGAATTCAACATTGAGAGGATTGGCGAAAGCCCGTGTGCTGGGTTTGGGATATGGATGCGGCCCGAAAAAATTTGTGTCGGTGGCTAAAAATCTGGGCGGGATTGAAATCTCGTTCGCCGAAGCAAAACAAACAGTGGCCGACTTCCGGTCAAAGAATCCGAAAATTTCCAGACTCTGGAATCAATTGGATCGGGACTTTAAACGCAGTGCGGGCGGTGATTATTCCATCGAGCTGCCGTCCGGAAGAACATTGAATTATTTTGATGTGAAAAAAACATCACGCGGCTACTACACCGCGAAAACAGTGCGGGGTGGACGGGAGCGCAGTCTATACGGCGGGTTACTTTGTGAAAATCTCGTTCAGGCCACAGCCCGGGATCTTTTTGCGGAACACCTTTTACAAATACACCGTTCAGACATTGGAAGAATTGTCTTTCACGTCCACGACGAAGTGATCGTTGAAGTGCCCAAAGAACAGGCAGAGGAAGCGGAAAAACAAATCCTCGAAATCATGCGTACGACACCGGACTGGCTCTCCGGGTGTCCCGTCAATGCCAAGGCCGGAATTTTTACCCATTACACCAAATAAGGAGACACCATGCTTTTAGCCCTTAAAAACCTTTCTTCCTCTCATGCAACAGAGTGCGATCCGTGGAATGTAACTTCTTCTGCACCGCCGAAAATGGAATGGAATAAACCTGATGTGGAGCACTGTTTTTATTCCGGCTTGGAAGGGTTAATTCAGTCCGTACGGATTGACACCAAAAATAATCCGGCGGTGTTTCTACACTGGTTGGTTGCTGATTATGACGGCCAGATCGATCAGCACATGAGAGATACAGTTCTTGAACGCTGTGGAGATTTTAAACCGCAATATCTTTGCCGCACCTTTTCAGGCGGTGCGCGTTTGCTTTGGAAACTGGAAGAACCTTTTCCGCTGCACAAAAATGATCTGACGGCGAAGCTGTTAAAGCATGTTCAGAACAAACTGAAACTCTCGAAACTATTGGTGGGTCTGGACACGGCGGCCTTTGAAGATCCGGCAAAATACTACGAAGTCGGTACCGACTGGGTTCATTTGTCCAATGATGTGATTTCTGCGCCCTTCATGATGCAGTGGGCGATTGAGTCCACTCACAATTATGCATGGAAAAAATTGGGCCCGTCTATCCCGATGGCGTTGATCGCGGATGAAGTTGAAAAACAGTATCCGGGTCAGTGGCAGGGTGATTTTGAAGTCGGTGTGCGGGGTGTTCGATTCTGGGATGCTTCTGCCGATAATGAGACGGCGGCGGTGATTCGTGAGTCAGGGATGCAATGTTTCACTGGAGGTCAGGCGTTCGTGCCGTGGTCGGCAATTCTCGGCGGGAAATTTGTACGACAGTTCCAGGCGGATCAGATCGGGGGTGCGGTTTCTGAAGTATTTTTTGACGGTCGGGAATATTGGACGCAGCTTGCAAACGGTCAGTGGCAGGCGAGCAATAAATCGGATCTCGCGTTACACCTTAAAGTTGAGCGCGGTCTCAGTGCGGCAGTACCCCGAGGTTCAACATCCAGCGAGGTAGATCAGGCGTTACATCGCATTCAGAAGCAGCAGTGTATTGTCTGTGCTGCCCCGTTAATCCATCGCCCGAAGGGGATTGTTTATCTGGACGGTTTCCGGGTTTTGAACACATCCAACGTAACTGTTTTGCAGCCCGCAGAGCCTGATTCTCAAGGTGGGGCGACACCTCCGGGGGAGCCGTCTTCTGATCTCTGTCATCTGTCCTCCGACCTCTGTAATCCGGCTAGCCGGTTCCCGTGGTTGAATTCCTATTTTACTTCCCTGTTCGATCCTGCCGAGCAGCTCGATTACTTCCTTGCCTGGTTGCGTCGGTGGTACGCTTCTGCGCTGGATGGGAAAATGCTTCCCGGTCAGGCGTCGTTTTTTGCCGGCGTTCCGAACACTGGAAAAACTCTACTCTCGACCCTGATTCTCTCCCGTACGTTTGGCGGTCATATTGATGCTTCGTCGTTTCTTTCCGGCGAGGATGGTTTCAATTCGCACCTATTTAATTCCGCTGTCTGGGCCGTGGATGATGTCGTTCCGTTGACCGATAATAAGTCCCATCTCAAATTTTCTGCGCTCATCAAGAAGATGGCTGCTAATCGTACTTTCTCCGTCCGGGAAAAATACCGGGTGGACAAGTTGATTGAGTGGAATGGCAGGGTGGTGGTGACCTGTAACACCGACCCGGAGTCGATTCGTATTTTACCGGACGTGGACTTGTCGAACCGGGACAAGATCAATCTGTTTCGTGTGGCGGATCGCGATACGTTTTCTTTCCCGCGGAATGTCGCGGAGATTATTCAGGCGGAGTTGCCGTTTTTCTTACGTTGGCTTCTCGACTGGTCACCGCCCGATCACGTCCTGGGTGATTCCCGGTACGGTGTTCAAACCTATTGTGAAGCGTCCCTTTTCGAGGCGGCGCGTCATTCGTCGAGTGCCTATTCATTCCTTGAGATTTTACTGAAGTTTTTCGAGGGACAGGTTTCCGATGTTTGGACGGGTTCGGCGACCGAGCTGCTGTCGGCCATGCTCAACGATCAGGACGGCCTTGCCGGTATTGCGGCGAAATACACCACCCGGCAGGTCGGACGTGAATTATCCAAGTTGGCATCCCAAGGCTATCCACTGGTACTGGAACGCCTGAAGGCAAAACGGGTTTGGCGCATCAACATCAAGCAACTTTCTGAAGGAGATACCAATGAACCGACACCGTTTTGATGACGTGGTGACGAATGACATCATGTTTAAAAAAGTCTCTCAGAGCCCTGTATTCAGCACGGCGGGGTGCGCGCTGGGCACTCTCTCTATATTATATATTATATTTATAAATAGTAATAATAACGTCATCATGTCATCAGCCCCTGTTTACGGGGGTTTCGTGGGTGACGTTAGGGTGACATTATCCCCTTTCGTGCTTTTTTGTGTTTCTCGTGGCCATTCCCGCTCCGTCCATTACTCCCATACATCTTCCACCCTCTACGCCGGAGTCCAATTATGAATTGTCATTCCTGTTCCCATTCTGAAGCCATCCTGCGCGGCGAGTTCGATTCCACACCTTGGAATGATCTGCCGTGTGCCCGTTGTAAATTGCGTGAGAATACGTTCTACACCATTGAACTGGACGAAGAGCATCCTCCTGCGGAGACTATCGGCATTCCCGACGAAGAGCCTGTCGGTCCTTACCTGCTGCCGTCCGATGTCCTGTCCCAGTTTGTGCAGGGGTTTCTTACTCTTCCTCCCGAGCAGCGCGATGTCGTGGCGTGGCGGTATCAAGGCGTACCGTACAAAGAGATTGCCGAGCGTCAGGGGATTACCATTCAGCTGGCGGAGATGCGGCATAAGTGCGCTATGAAAAACTGGCCTGTTTTGAAATCCCTTTTCCCCTACAAAGTTGCGCGTCGTCTGTATCGTCGTCCTCACCGGTAGAATTGATTTTCCCAACCTTGGAACTTTTGCTTTCGTGGTTGATGTACCTACGTCTCGTTCGAGCCGGTTTTTCCTGTTTGTCTTTCCTCTACGGACTCGCGCAATCAAGCGTCTTTTGTCACCGGGCTTCAATCGTACCTCATTCAGCCCGTCGCCAAAATCCGCTTCATTGCACTCAAACCCCCAAGCCCCCTTAGAAAGGGGGATGTAACCGCGCAAAAGGAATTGTTCAGGCCGCGTGTCAAAGGAATCACGGTCGAGGCTTCAAAATCTTTTCACTTACCGTTCATCCTTTTCCACACTGGCCTTCACAAATCCTTTTTGTGCGCGGGTGGTATTTATCCCCCAAGCCCCCGGAGGGGGATGTGATTACGCGGCCATCAGCATGTCCCGGTTGCGGTCTTTCCTCCGGCCTGCCGATGTTTGACCCTACGGTCCAAACACCGTCAGCCTGCGGACGACCTTCACCGTGTCACGCTCATGGCCTTGATACTTCGGAAGCCCGCTAATCCCTCGCATCATGAGCTTGTCCGTACGGATCACTTCGCCCTTCGGTCTCGTGACCGTCCGGCCTTCACTCATCATGCTTCGGGGCGGACTTCCTCAGGCTCTCCGCCTGTTGGCGGAGTACCCTCCGGGGGGTGGATTGCCGGTTCAGTTCCGGTCAATAGCCGGAATTCACCGGCTTCCCGGATTCGCTACTGCGCGGCGGCCACGCTCAGGGTTTCGCAACCGCTGAATACAGCGGACCGGCCAACATCGCATAATGAATTCATTATGCAACGTGGGTCTTTGCTTCAACCCCTCGCTCAACAGAACGCGTTCTGTCAGGGCCGCCTTGCCGCTCGAACCGGCCGGCTGTGTTCAGCCGTCGCGGCTCTCGCAGGGCTCAGCCCGTCACCGGCTCGCGCACTCACACGGCACCGGGCTTCGTCGGCCTCATTCTTTCTCCCTTGTCCCGACACGCAGAAGAGGCAAACCCATCCTCTGGACGGGTTTTCCTCTCGGCGTTTTCTCCGAAAAAGCCTCACTCCTTTCTCAGGGGAAAGCCCCGCTTCGCCCCGCTTTCCCCTCGGCCGGTCGCTTCGCTCG
>JBAYVX010000029.1:0-12820 GCA_041674365.1 Kiritimatiellales bacterium
CGGAGCGTCGGGATACATTTCGGTGGATGAATCCGGTTCGAATCTATTAGCGGCTGTGGGCGCGATTTCTAAGGGCGCGGTGTATTTGAATCCTCCGTTGCACAAGAAGATCGACGTGAACTCAAGTGCGAGCGGACAGAAAAATGAAACACCGTTTCAGAGGCTTTCGCACCGCGAGGTTGAGGTGTTTTGTCTGACTGGACACAGCCATGTTCCCAAACGGATTGCCGATATGCTTGAAGTGGGCGTCAAGACGATTGAGACCTATCGCGAGCGCATACGCGAAAAGGCTAGGGCTGACGGACGGCGGTGAACTGTTGTATCACGCGACCAGTTTTATCGAGCAGAGTCTTTCCCCTCCGATAATAGATCCGGCGCATTCCTTTGAAACGTCTTGCAGACGTTTTGCGCCTCGGGTAACCTCCACATCTGAGGGATGTGAATGAATGAATTTTTACAGTTTGCGCTCCTGCTGGTGCTGACCGCCTCCGTGATTTTACAAACCTGTGCTGCTTTTTTTTCTATCCGCCTGATGCGGCTTTCCCGCTATAACTGGTCCTGGATTCTTATTTCTGCGGCACTGGTGCTGATGGCTGTGCGCCGGGCTATCACGTTTCATCATTTATTAAGCGCCGGGATCAATCATTCGTCTGATTTTTATGCAGAAACAGTTGCCTTTGTGATTTCTCTGCTGATGGTTGCCGGTCTGTTTTCTATTGCGCCGTTAATGCGCCGGCTTTATTCCGGACCGGACCTTTCGGAGAAAGCTCCGTTTGGTGAGCTTTTTGAAAAAATCACCAGTGGTGTTGTGGTCTATGAAGCAACCGACAACGGTCGGGGGTTTGTTATTCGCGGTATCAATCCGGCCGCCGAACGGATTGAAAAAATAGCACAGCAGCATGTGATCGGACGGCAGGCCACTGAGGTTTTTCCAGGCATCGAGGAGTTCGGTCTGCTGGACGTGTTGCACCGGGTCTGGAAGACCGGGCGTCCGGAGGGGTTACCATTGCGCTATTATCAGGACGACCGGATTTCCGGCTGGCGCGATAATTTTGTTTATCGCCGTTTCACCGGCGAGGTGGTGGCGGTTTACAACGACGTATCGGTCCAGATGCGCATGCAGGAAGAGCTGGAACGCCGCGAACGCAAATTCCGGTTGCTTTTTGAGCATGCTCCGCTCCCTTATCAGTCGCTGGATAACGAAGGAAGAATTCTTGAAGTGAATCCCGCCTGGCTGCATCTTACTGGACTTGAACGGACTTCGGCTGTAGGACGCCTGTTCAGCGAGCTGCTTACCCGGTCGGGACGGCCGTATTTTCAGGAATGTCTGACCGGATTAAAAAACAACGGATCAGTGTCTGATGTGGCGCTGGAACTGCGCCGGCATGACGGTACGTTACTGAATGTCGAAATCGATGCGCTGTCTTTGTGCGGAAAGACCGGCGGGATTGAACAGATTTACTGCATGTTGCGTGATAAGTCCGGGTCGGAAGCTGAGCCGGATAATGAAGCAGCTGTCGAAAACCGTGCGCGTGTACTGGCTGTAGAGCGGCTGGCTGAAGAACACCGCGAGCTTCAGCGGCAGCGGCTTTCGATGCTGGGTGAACTGACAGCCGGTATGGCCCATGAACTCAATATGCCGGTGATGGCTGCACGCAATGCGTTCAATCTGATGCGCGAAGACATGTCGCCGGCCAGTCCACACTATGAATTTGTTGAAATAGCCTCGCTGGAGCTGGCTCGCATGGCGGATATGATTGAGCAAATGTACCGCTTTCATGAACCGGTTCCTCAGGAGTGCGAGCAAATCAACATCAATGCAATGCTCGACAATGCACTGATTCTGGTGCGGCCTGCGCTGAAAACACACCGCATTCAGTTGCGGGATGAACGTACGAAAGAACTTCCTGTGGTCAGGCTTCCGCCTGGCGCGGTCATGCTCACGCTCCTCAATCCTATCAAAAACAGCATTGAAGCAATGTCTTCGGACGGCGTATTGACGTTGCGGACCGGTGCGGCGGAGCAGGGAGGGGTATTTGTTGAAATCGAAGATAACGGTCCGGGTATTCCCATAGAATTTCTGCCGCACCTGTTCGAACCGTTTACGACCTTCCGCCATACCGGTGGAGAACAACGAAGTCTTGGACTGGGCATGACAATTGTTCAACATATACTGGATATTCTGGGTGGATCTGTGACGGTTCATTCAAATACGGGCGAAGGAACCCGTGTGCGTATTGTTCTGCCGGCATCATTTTCAGACGAAGGAGACGTTACATGAATTCAGCCCCTGTTCAGGAAACTCCTTGCCGGATTCTGCTGGCCGACGATCACGACACCTATCGTAAGACCATCATCAGCCTGCTTGGTCGGCGGGGCTATCAGGTCACCAGTGCATCCTGCGGCGAGGAAGTACTTGCCGCGGCGGTTGAACAGCCTTTCGATCTGTTTGTACTCGATTATAAAATGCCCGGAAATGAAGAACTGATCCTTGTTGAACAACTCAAGGTGCTCCAGCCCGACGTGCCTGTGATTATCCTAACCGGCTTTGCTTCGCTGCCGTCGGCGATGAATGCGGTTCGATTGCAGCTTTTCGATTATATTCAAAAGGATGAAACCCCCGACCATCTGCTGGCGCGCATTGATGATGCCATTAAACAGGCGCGGCTCGAAAACAAGCTGCGCGAAAGCGAGTCCCGATACCGGCTGTTGGCCGAAAATATTCAGGATGTAATCACGGTTTTTTCTACCACCGGGAAAGCAGTTTATGCATCGCCTTCCATCAAAACGGTTTTTGGATATACTCCGGAAGAGTGCGGTGGAACAAACCTGTATGAACTGATCCATCCGGAAGACCGGAACGGTCTCGAAAGCACCATGGTGCAGTTAACGGAAAACGGACAGGTCAACGATTATGAGGCGCGGTTTCAAACTCGCTCCGGTCAGTACATCTGGCTGTCCACTTCGGCCAAACTGCTGAAAAATGCCGCCGGTGCGCCGCAGGAGCTTGTCTGTTCCAGCAGGGATATCACCGAACGCAAACAGGCAGAAGAAATATTGAAAGCGAGCGAGGTGCGCTATCAAATGCTGGCTCAGCATCTGGAAGCGGTGCGCGAGGAAGAACGGAAACGGCTTTCGCGAGAGCTTCACGATGATATCGGTCAGATTCTGACGGCACTCAAGATCGATCTGGCCATATTGAATGATCACTGTTCCTGTTCGCACGGCATAAAGCAGAAGATGGAGGGTATGCAGCGTCTCTTGAGTGAGGGAATTCAAAACGCACACTTACTTTGTCGCCGGTTGCGTCCCGGGGCGCTCGACGACCTGTGTCTTGAAGATGCGCTTTTCGGACTGATGGACGACTGGAAACAACGCAACGCGGTGGAATATACCCTTTGCGTGGATATAGAGGATGAAATGCTTTCAGATGCTGTCAGGACGGCTGTTTTCCGTATGGTACAGGAGGCTCTCACCAACGTGTCGCGTTATGCCGGTGCTTCCAACGTCGAAATTCATCTGGTCTCGGATGGACAGGTGTTCACGGTCTCTGTTTCCGATAACGGTTCCGGCATGGAAGAAGGTGCCGAGGACAAGTCGACCTCATTCGGCCTGCTCGGCATGCGCGAACGCATTGAGGCGCTTGGCGGGACGCTGCACATTGAAAGTGCTCCGGGCAAAGGAACCCGGATTGAAGGGGTCATCCCTCTTAAAAATCAGATATGGCAACCTGCCCAATAAACCCCCGCCCGCCGGGTGGCGGGCGGGTTTTGCTTTGGCGCATTATTCGGGTTTGATATCGATTGTGCGCGCTTTGCTCTTTTCCGGTTCCGTCTTCGGAATCGTGATCGTCAGAACGCCTTTCTTGAAGGCCGCGCTGATCTTGCTTTCGTCGATTCCCGAACCGAGCTGCAGCGACCGCTGGAAGCTGCCGTAGCTGCGTTCCGCGATATAGCAGTTTTTTTTCTTCGTTTCCTGCTCCTGTTTCTTTTCGCCTTTGATCGTCAGGATGTTGTCCTGCAAGGTCACCTGAACGTCTTTTTCGTCCATGCCCGGCAGTTCCGCATCCACCACAATCGCACCGTCCACCTCGGACACCTCAAACCGCGGCGCGAGCCCGGCGGTTGGAGTTAACGTTCCGACTCCCCCGAAGAAATCTTCAAGGAGATCGTCGATGGAGCGATGCAATAACCCGGCATTCCACAGAGCCGGAACACTGTCACTTCGTCTGGTTGGCCAGTTCATTTGGCACCTCCTTATTTACGCCCCGGAACCCCATGTTCCGAGGTCGCCATCCTTAAAAAGCATCGGCTGTGCCGAAGGAGGTTTATTTTTATAAACTTCCATTTATGAACTGATTGTGAGATTTGTCGGGGAGTCGCTCTGAGTCAAAAATTTCCGCTCCATTCCGCGCACTGTGACAAAATTTTCCAACCATTGGAAAATTGGCCTCCAGTCTTTCCAAACCTTGGAACAGTCTGATAAAAAACAGACATGGCAACCGATGGGAAGCATGAGACGGATGGGAGGAATAAATCACCTGACTCCCATAACGCTCATCCCATCCTCCCGCCGCGCGGCGATTATCAAACCTTATTGTCGTTTCAGAAAGCCGAAGTCGTTTACGACATCACCTTTCGCTTCGCACATAAATATCTTTCACGCGGCGACCGCACGGTCGACCAGATGATTCAGTCCGCGAGATCAGGGAAGAAAAATATTCTCGAAGGCAGCAAGGCGGCGCTCACTTCCAAGGAAACCGAGATCAAGCTTACCAATGTCGCCCGCGCCAGTTTGGAAGAACTGCTCGACGACTACCTCGACTATCTGCGCGTCCGCGACCTGCCGATCTGGGAGCCGGACAGCAAAGAGGCGCTCTTTGTCCGCAAGCTCGGCCGGGTGGAGCCGCAGACCTATGAGCTGTATCGGGAATTTGTTGACCTGAGGTATTCCGAAAGTGCTTTTTGTATTCAAAAAGAAGCGTAGCGCCAAACTCGTCCGCCGGAAGTTGTCGCCAATATCGCCGTCTGCTTAATTCATCAGACCAACTATTTGGTTGACCAGCAGCTCCGCCGGCTCGAACAGGATTTTCTCAAAGAAGGCGGACTTCGCGAACGCATGACCCGCGCCCGCATCGATCACCGCAACCGCCAGAGATAATCGTCCCGCCATCAAGCACACCAAGTTTTTCCAATGTTTGGAAAAGATCGGTTACACGGGAAAATAAACACTTGATCGATAAAGAAAAGATGGCAGTTTAGCTTTCGTTGTCGAAGTCTGGGCGTTGAATTTTCAACTGAAAGTGAGGACAGAATGAAAAAGATGTTAATCCTAACAATTTGCATGACACTTGCGGGTTTGGTGCATGCAGGGCAATCACTTACATCATCTATTCAGACTGAGATTAAAAAGAATGCAGAACTAAAATGGCCGGATGACTATTCGATGCAGGCTTATGAGATTAAAAACCAAACGTCCGACTTCCAAGCATTCCAATCCATGGAAAAACCGTCGAGCATGTCGAATTCAACCTTTGAGCTCATTAAATCCCGCGCGGAGCGCCAATGGCCAAAAGACTATTCAATGCAACTCTATGAGCTGAAAAATCAGATTAAAGGTTGGATGACCGTTAACGGGCGATAATTTCAAACGTCTTTGATGTTACTGACCTCTGACTCCTGAACTCACGCTCCGCGGACGACGACCTCTTGAACGTGCGGCTTCATGAGCTGTTCAATGCGGCGGAGGCGCTGCGGGGTGGTGCGGAGGGTTTCACGCAGGCGCGGGTCGGGCAGGTTGTCTTTGGGGATGAAGGGCTGGATGCAGTAGCGTTTGGCGCCTTTGATAAGTTCCGACATTTCCTGTACCTGTTCGTCGGTGTGAAAGGGTTCGATGACGGTAGTGCGGAATTCGTGGTCGATGCCGCTGCTCATGATGAGCTTGACCGATTCGGCAATTTTTTCTGTGCGGGTGAAGCCGACGAGTTCAGGATAGCCGGAGAGGCCGGCTTTGATGTCCATGGCGACATAATCGACGAGCGGCAGACATTTTTTTAGGACATCCGGCAGGGCTCCGTTGGTGTCGAGTTTAATTTTAAATCCGTAGCCGCGGAAAAAATCAATAAGCTGAATGAGGTCGGGCGCGAGCGTGGGTTCGCCGCCGGTGATGCAGACGGCATCGACCCATTCGGTTTTGAATTTGCGGCAGATTTCGTCGAGACGGCTCCACGGAATGCCTTTCTGCTTTTTACCCATGAGCGGGGCGTTATGGCAGAAGCCGCAGGAAAAGTTGCATCCGCTGGTGAAAAAAACCCCGCAGAGGAAGCCGGGGTAGTCGATCATGGAGGGCTTTTCTAAAAAAGCATAGACCGGCGATTCAGAGTCTGAGATCTGTAAGTTGGCGTGCATGTCTGTGCTTTTAATGACGAAGGCCGAAATACCCAATGACGGAAGGAATGACGAAGCTTAAAACACCCAAATACCTAATCAATGCCGAGGTATGCATTTTCAAAATTCGGATTTTAGGCTTCTTTGGGTGCTTGGGTACTTCTGGCTTCGTTATTCCCCGGCAGAGCCGGGCTGAAGTGCGCAAACGGGCGGCCAGCTTTATCGGCCAAGCCGCCCGTTTACGCGGAGGGGGCATCACACACGGACCTCTTCGAGAACCGTGGTGATCATCTTGGGGGAGATGATTCCTTTACCTTCGTCGCTGTAGTCGGTTTGCAGGCCGACGTATTGGTAGAGCTTGGATTTGCCGCAGACTTCGCAGCGCGGCTTGGGTTCGCGGGTCTGAACCGGAACGTAGCGTCCGGTTTCTTCAACCCGGCGCGTGACGAGCATGGCCGGGATCCGCTGGGGGTTGATGCATTCGGCGGAGGCGAAGGCGACGAGGCCGTCAACGGTTTCGACGTCGCAGTATTCTTTCTCGAAGTCGGACCATTCTTTTTCTTCGAGCAGTTTGTCAAGACGCTGGTTGAGGGTTTTGCACTTGGCGCAGCCTTCTTTGCCGAACACTTTGATTTTATAGGTTTTTTTCATGATGAAATCTCCTGAAGGGGTTAATTTTTAACGGCTTCTTCCTTAACGCAGGCATCCGCGGTTTCGATCGCGTACTGACCTTTCTGACGGGCTTTGAGTTCGCCATAGCGTTTGGATTTGTTCCAGTTCTGCACTTTGCTGAAGTAGCCGACCACGCGGGTCTCGCCGACAACGTCGGCGGACTGGCAGGCGGGGCAGGAGTCGATCAGACCGCGCACCTGATGGTGGCAGCTGTTGCAGAAGGTGAACTCGGGCGAGATGCAGACCTGCGCCGACTGCGTGCGGAAGAAGGTCTCGGTCATGAGCTTCTCAATGGAAGCGGCCGAGGGCTGTTCTTCGCCGACGAAGGCGTGGGTGATGGCGCCGGATTCGATCAGGCAGTGGTATTTGGACTGCTCGACAATGCGTCCAACCAGACCGACCGGAGCGTCGGCGGTGAGATGGATGGAGTTGGTGTAGTAGCAGACATCTTCGCATTCACCTTTGACGATGTCTTTGGCTTCGTCGTGGAAGTAGATGAGGTCGGTCTTGGCCAGACGGCGCGCGGCACTTTCGGCGGGCGATTCCTCGAGCGTGAATTTGAGGTTGTACTTTTTGCTCAGCTTCTTGGTGCGGGTGTACATGTGAGCCACAATCCGCAGGCCGAACTGCTGGGCTTCTTCGCTGTCGTGCAGTTCCTGACCGATCAGGAATTTCACGGTGTCGTTGACGCCGATCAGACCGAGAATGTAGGTGCAGGTGTCAAGGTTGACGTAAGGTTTGCCGTCGTTCGACTCTTTGCCGATCTGCCAGAGCGGATGGCCGTTGCCGCTCATCATGGTGGCGATCTTGGCTTTCTTCTGCAGGTGGGCCTGCGCGCAGAGCTCCATCATGGTGTCGAGTTCTTCGTAGAAGTTCTGCAGGATGTCGCCGCCCTTGCGCGCCGCGCGGTAAGCGCACTGCGGAATGTTGATGGTGACGTTCTGGAAGCCGCAGAAACGCATGTTTTCCGGATGGCGCAGCATGCGGTTGTCGCTGATCGTGGTGCGCAGACGGCAGCACGCCGAGAGCGTCACTTCATCGCGGTCGAAGATGAAGTAGGTTGAACCGTTTTTCGCGGCCAGCCGGCAGGCGGCCTGATAAATCTGGTACTGCTCCGGATCGACGAAGGTTTCGTCGCTGATATGGAAGTCGCATTTCGGGAATTCGAAGATGCGGCCGTTGCTGTCGCCGTCGCCCCAGACTTCGAGCAGAGCGCGGCAGAAGTCCTGGGATTCTTTGGTGTAGTCGCCGTAGGTGACGATCTTTTCGCCGCGCGCTTCAAGCTCGGCGGCCACGGCTGCGTCATATTCAAGACCTTCTTTGCCTTTGATTTCGCGCATCACGAGACGCTGGGATCCGTCTTCCTCTTCGAGGTAGAGATCCATCATCTTGTAGCCGCTGGCGTCGCGGTCTTCGCGCAGCACTTCTTCAAGGCGGACGGTCAGGCCGGATTTCAGACGCAGCATGTATTTACCGCCCGGGCCGATGGCCGGAACGGTTTTCATGTAGCCGGGAACGCCGGAGTGAATGTTGAAGTCGAGAAACAGAGTCTGTCCGCCGCGGCTGAACGCGTTTTGTGAGCCGTTGAAGATCAGCTCCTGCGCGATCTGCTTGAGTTCGCGGGCGTTCATCCCTTCGAGGTACGGCGCGTAGAGAATGTTGATGTAGGCGATGCCGAGCGCGCCGGCATAGTTAGCCTGCATGGATGCGAGGAAGGTGTTCAGGTGGCCGGTCAGTACGGAGGCGGTTCTGGCCGGGCTCGATTCGGTGTTGAGGTTGATCAGTCCTTTGAGGCCGTACTTTTTGACGTACTCAATCGAGTGGCTGGAGCAATAAACGCGATGCGGATAGCCGAGGTCGTGCAGATGCACGGCGCCGGTGTTGTGCGCGCGCTTGATGTCGGGGGTGAAAATCGTATCGAGTGCCCACTGTTTGAGCACCAGTTCAGCGATGCCGAGGTTCACTGCTTCGGGGTTGTTGTTGACGATGTTGCTGTTTTCGGTGGATTTGGTGAACATCAGTTTTTCGACGTAGTCGAGCGGCACGCCGTAGAGGGATAGGTCACGCAACTGAGCCGAGAATCCGCGTTCCGCCAGCTCATTGTTGACCATTTCGCGGATGAGCGTCGTGTTAACCGTGTTGATCTTACCGGCGATGATACGGTTCTCAACGGCCTTCGCGATACTGATGGCAGCGTCGACGGCGAGATCTGTCTTGTCAAGAATCTGCTTCACGATCCGCTTGCGATCCCAAGGCAGGGTGACTTCAGCAGAGTGGGATTCGACCAGCAGCAGGCTGGCGTCGGTGACATCCACCTTCTCTTTTTTCAGGCTGCCGTCACGGACGCGGATGCTGTTGCGGGCCAGTTCGCGCTGTTTGCGGTAGCGTTTGTAAGCGGCAACGACAAGGGTTTCGCCGCTTTCAGCCAGCAGAATTTCAACCAGATCCTGCACGTCTTCGATATGCGGGGTACGTTTTCCATCAGCTTCGGCGCGTACGAAAAACTCAGACTGGGGGTTGTTGAGCTGTTCGAGAACCTGGGCGGAGATTTTCGGAGCGAGACCTTCATTGCGCGGCATGTTCTGTTTGCGGGAAACTTCTTCGACCGCGAGATGAATGGCCATTTCAATCTTTTTGGCGCTGAAAGGCACAATCAGCCCGGAGCGTTTACGGAATCCGTCGAAAAGTGTGTTTTTTGCTGTAATGTTTTCAGCCATAGAAATTTCCCCCTGTTGACAACCTGTTTATAACTGGCTTTTTTGCTTAAATGTTCGCTGAGCGACGGAACAAAAATTATCCAAATGCTGTATGGCTGTCAAATTAAACCACAACATATTGTGTTTTTTATGTAACTGCATGATTCCTAAACCCTTCCGGAAAAAAGGCCGTCCATGTGTTCGTTTTTCATAAAAAATGGTTCCAAGCATTGCCTCTCCCCTTTCGGTCGTTGCCGCTCACTTCGTTTGTTCCCGCCGTTCGGCGGGCTGTCTCGCCTGAGACTCGGCGCGCGCTCGGATGGAAGAACGCGGGGCTGAAATTATGATGTTTTCCAAGGGTTGGAAAAAATACGGCACAGTTTTCCAATGTTTGGATCCGAGCGTAGCGAGAGAGACCCCGCTGTTCCGGCGGGGCAGCGAACTGAAAGGAAGCGGCAAAAAGTTCTGCCTTCCACGAGCGACTGTGCTATAAAATCGCCACGAGGTGAACAACATGGGATTTCCTGAACAGCTTTACACAATCGATATTCTGTTTTCGGTGTTTGTCCTGCTGTTTGTGTTCAGCGGAATAAAACACGGACTTTCCGGCGAACTGGCTCATGTGATTACGCTGGCGGCATTGCTGACGGGCGTTTGTTTTTATTATCCGCAACTCACGAAACTGGCGTCCGAAACTTGGCGTGCGTTGCCTGAGTCGGCGGTTCGCATTGCTGTGCCGGTGGTGATGCTTTTGATCGCCATCCTCTTTTTTGTCGTGGTGCGCGCGTTGTTTAAACAGTTGTTCAAGAGCAAGCTGGGTGAGCCGGCGGATAAAATCGCCGGCGGGCTGGTTGGCGCGCTGCGCGGCGCATTGTTCGGGCTGGCGATTTTGGTCGCGATCAGCCTGATTCCGAACAATTCGCTTTATCAGACGCTTTCTGAGAAATCTTCGGTCGGAGCCTGGGTCTGCAACACGCTTACGCCGTGGTCGCAATCGCACATGACGGAACTGCCGGTTTTAAAGGACAAAATGAGCGAACAGCTCAACGACATAACCCCGTGAGCCCGCCTGATTCATGAAGCAGATTCCCAGAGAAACCATTGAAGAGATTCGTTCGCGCAATGATATTGCCGACGTGATCGGCTCATACCTGTCGCTCAAAAACGCCGGAACGCGCTTCAAAGCGCTCTGTCCGTTTCACAAAGAAAAATCGCCATCATTTACGGTCAGTCCCGACCGCCAGATCTACCACTGTTTCGGCTGCGGAGCGGGCGGTGATGTAATCCGCTTTGTTCAGGAATATGAAAAAGTCGATTTTATGACCGCCTTGCAGATGCTGGCCGATCGGTGCGGTATGGAACTGAGCTTTGAAGAAGGCGGCGAGGGCAGCGGCGCGGATAAACGGAAACTCTTTCAGATTCATGAAGGCGTGGCGCAGCTCTATCACCGGATTCTGCTTGAGCATGAATCGGGCGAAGCGGGTCGCGCCTATCTTGCCACGCGCGCACTGAAGCCGGAAACCATTAAGGATTTTCAGATCGGCTTTGCGCCGGATCGCTTCGATTCTCTCGAAAAATGGGCGTTGCAAAAAAAGATTCCGCTCGAGCTGATGGAGCAGGCGGGACTGATGATCAAGTCCGATAAACGCAGCGGATATTACGACCGCTTCCGTAATCGCCTGATGTTTCCGATCCGCGACGAAGCGGGCCGGGTG
This sequence comes from Kiritimatiellales bacterium, assembly GCA_041674365.1. Classification (GTDB taxonomy): domain Bacteria; phylum Verrucomicrobiota; class Kiritimatiellia; order Kiritimatiellales; family Tichowtungiaceae; genus Tichowtungia. The sequence continues at coordinate 11,470 of JBAYVX010000029.1, forward strand.
ATCGGTTTCAGCGGACGCGCGATCGCCAAGGACGAGAAGAGCGGCAAATACGTCAACAGTCCCGAAACGCCGCTGTTTCACAAAAGCCGCGTGCTGTTTGCGATTGATAAAGCGCGCCGCGCCATGGCCGACAGCCGCACGGCAATTATTTGTGAAGGACAGATTGATGCGATCCGCTGTCACGAGGCGGGTCTGACCAATGTTGTCGCTTCGCAGGGTACCGCGCTTACGTCCGACCACGCCCGCATGATCCGGCGCTATGCTGACGAAGTGATTCTGGTGCTCGACGCCGACGCCGCCGGACAGAAGGCCGCTCTGAAATCTTCTGCGGCGTTCATTGCCGAGGAACTCAGCGTGCGCGTGGCTTCGCTTCCCGCCGGCGAAGATCCCGATTCACTGATCCGCGATCACGGCGCCGAGGCACTTCGCTCGCGGATTAACGAGGCTGTTTCCGCACTTGATTTTCTGATTGATTGTTCTGCGCGGACTGAAAATCTGAAAGAAGAGGCGGGGCTGATGCGTACTGCCCGTGCCGTGCAGGCGCTGATTGCGCAGGCGCCCGGCGCGGTACAGCGCGATCGGATGGTGCAGCGCGCCGCCGAACGTCTCGGCCTTTCAACGACCGCTTTGCGGCGTGACATGGCGCGTAAAAAAGAACGTCCAGCACCGTCTGCTGCACCGGAGGCTCCTATTGCTCCGGTCAAGCATCCGGATGAGGAAGTGGCGCTTGTCCAGATGCTGTTTCTGCATCCGGCCGAGGTAATGCCGGTGGTCGCTGACCATCTTCCGCCGGAGCATCTGACTGATCCGGACTGTCGGCTGTTGCTGGAGCTGATGCTGGAAGATCCGGCGGCGTTGATGGACAGTATTCCGGATGATCGTCCCGAAGTGCAGCGGCTGGCCGCACGGATTCAGGTGGAGGAGATGAAATTGCGGGGAGAGATTTCTCCGGCCAAAGCGGCACAGGATATTGTGATGGCGCTTTGGAAGCAGGTATTGACGCGCCGCCGGCGGGAGTTTCAAGCTGCCGGCCGCGCCGCGGAGGCGACAGAAATTACACATCAGCTTTATCACTTGAAACAGGGCTGGGAGCATGCAGTTGATTTTCTGGTGGTCTGAGCGTAATAAAGCGGCTTGTTGACGGGCCGGAGCTGGTTTAAGGTCACAGGATATAACGAGGAATTTATGCGCATTCTGATTGCAGAGGACGAGAAAGTAACCCGCATGCGGCTTGAAAAAACGCTGAGCGGATGGGGGTTTGATGTGGAAGCGGTTGCCGATGGACAATCGGCTTGGGAGCGCCTTTGCGCTAAAGATCCGCCGCATCTTTGCATTATTGACTGGTTGATGC
>JBAYVX010000030.1:0-12658 GCA_041674365.1 Kiritimatiellales bacterium
CCGTCCTACGCCCGCCATAGCGGGCTTCGCGACGGCGGGAGGCTGGATCTTTGCGGAACCCTGTGAAGCCAAAAACGCCATTTTTCCCTGTGTCAAGCCACAGGGCTTACTGGCAAAGAAAGGTTAACGGCATTCCATGTATTTTATAAAGAACGACCTGACCCGCGCCTGGCATACCGCTATTTCTTTCAGAAAATTTTCGGCGCTCGCCTTGACTCCCATGACCCTCTTGGCAAGCGCGGCGCGCTCAGATTCCGAGTCCGGCAGGATATGGACCTGGCGGTCTTCGAAAATCTGCATGCAGTGCTCCACGCGCCTGAGAAATTCGTAATCTGATTTCAGCTGTTCAACGGTCTCCGACGTCAAAAGGTTGTGCCGTTCCAGCAGGGCCAGGGCTTCCAGGGTATTGCCGTTGATGAGGGCGGGAATTGCGGGAGCATTGATCATCTGGAGTCCCTGGACCAGGAACTCGATGTCGCGGATGCCGCCGTAGCCGTTTTTGATATCCGCGTCTATCCCGTCAATTTCATCCTCCGTTTTGATGGCCGCTGCGCGCATTTTTTTAATGGAGCTAATAATTTCCGCGCGTTCCCGTTTTTGGCATATAACCGATCTGACCATGCCGGAAAATCCGAGCCCGGCTTCCTCATTGCCGGCGATGGGGCTGGCTTTCAAAAGCGCCTGCACTTCCCAGGGCGCCGCCTTGTTTTGATAATAGTCCGCCAGGGCCGGGAGCGAATAGGCCACCTGCCCCGCCCGGCCGTAGGGGCGCAGGCGGTAGTCAACCCGGTAGGCGTGGCCTTCATCGGTATGCCCGGAAAGATACCTGCCAACCTGTCTCATTGCCCGGTAGAACAGCTCGCTTTCCGCCTGGCCGGCATCATAAACCCCAAGCAGGTCTATATCGGAGCTGTAATTGAGCTCGCGCCCGCCCAGTTTCCCGAAGGCCAGGATGCAAAGGCCTTCCAGCGCGCCGGCCTCGTGCTCCTTCAGGCCCTGTTCAAGCCGGAAATGTTCCAGCGCCGCGCGCACCAGCGCCGCGGCCAGCGAGGAAAGATCCTCTGTTATTTCCCGGATCGGAGCGTGCAGGCAAACATCGCGCGTGCCGATCCTGAGTATCTCGCGGCAGCGGAACTTGCGCGCGGCGTTCAGCCACTCGTGGTGCTTGAGCCCCGCGGCGAAAGCGGCCAGGTCCGCCTCCATCTCGGCCAGCGGCCGGACGCGGTTGAGGGTGTCCGGGGCGGTCGCCCAGTTGAAGAACTCCGGGTTGCGGATGAGCGTCTCCGCCAAAAACTGGCTGGCCGCCATTATGCCGAGCAGTATTTCCAGCCGTTTGGGCTGGGCCATAAGAATTTCATAGTGCTCGATTGCATTGCCCGCCGTGCGTACGTAGCGCTCCCAGTTGTTCAGCGCGCGGTCCGGGTCAACCGACTGCCGCAGGGTGTCGCAGGCCAGGACCGCGAGCGGGGCGAACAAATCCTGCCGGTCCGGGCCCGCGCCCAGGGCGCGCAGGTTCATATAGGCCCTTTCCGGGTTTTGAAAACCGGCCGACGCAAGGATTTTCCCGCGCAGTGCCGGCGGGACTGAATCTGAAAGGACCAGGTCGGCGGCGTTGCCGGCCGGCTTGCCCGGCAGGGACTCGCGGCCGAAATGCCGCTCCACGAACGCGCGCACGGCGGCGGTCTGGGTCTCGAATTCAACCCTGAGCTGCTGCTGCGGCTCGAGCGCGCCGCGCTTGTATCCCATCCGCCGGGCCAGGTGCGCGAACTCGATCGAATCCTCCGGCGGCAGGAAGAGGTCGCGCGCCGAGCCGCGCAGCATGCGCAGGCCGTTGATGAGCCGCCGGAAGAAGTAATAGGCCGCCGCCAGCCGTCTGCCCTCATCCGGGCTCAAGACCCCGAGAGCCGAGAGGGCGATCAGCGCCTCGTGAATGCTTGGGGTGCGCAGGCGCGCGTTAGCGGACCCGTGCATGACCTGCAGGAGCTGGACGTCGTATTCCAGGTCAACCAGGGCACCTGGGCTGAACTTGGCATTGTAGCGCCCGCCGGCAGTCTTTTCGGCGAACTGCTTCTCGCGCAGGTCCCTGAGCTCCTCAAAGCTGACGTTTGAGGCGCCGTAGATGAAGTCGTCGCGCAGGCGCTCGACCTTGGCGCCAAGCTCGCCGCTGCCGGCCACCGCCCGCAGGCGCGTCAGGGCCAGGCGCTCATAGGAAAGGGCCTTGCCTTTCGGGCCGTAGTAGCGGCAGAAGCTGTCGAGGCTGCAGGCCATCGGGCCGCTTTCGCCGTAGGGCCTGAGGCGAATATCCACGTGGAATATGCCCTCGCGCTTGGCCTTGATCACCTCCGTGAGCATCAGGGCGGCCTTGGAAAAAAATTCGGAATTCTCGATCGGCTCAGTCCCGTCGGTGCGGCCGTTGTCGCTGAAGACCAGCAAAAGCTCGATATCCGAGGCGTAGCCGAGCGCCTCGCCCCCGAACTTCCCGAGGCCGAATATGGCCCACTGGGCCTCCAGCCCGGCGATGGTGCGCGGAATGCCGTGTTTTGACCTGAGATTTTCGAAAACAATGCCGGCGGCGGAGCGGAGCGTCGCCTCCGCCAGGCGCGTCAGGGTTTGCGAAAACTTGCGCACATCCGCGGTTTCGCCGAGGATCTGCCTGAGGTCAACCAGGTATAGATCGCGGTCCTTGAAGGCGTTCAGCGCGCGGCACTGCTCCTCAAATCCCTTTGCCTTTGCCAGTTCGGCGCGCAGCTTCCCTTCAAAATCTTCCGGCGCTGCCGCTGAGCGACGCTCCTCTCCGGCCGGCTTGAGGATGGGCAAAAGCGCCTCATATTGCAGGCGGATGAAATCCTCCCAGACGTAATCGCTCGCGCCGAGCAGTTTTGCCAGCCCCTGCAGAGCCGCGGGCGTTGAAAGCAGCTCCACCCACTTGCCCCGGTCCGGGACGGCAAGGACCGAGGCGAGCATGTCTTCAAACCGGCACAGGGCGGCGTAGGGATCCGGCGAACTCCAGAGGAAATATGTGAACTGCTTGGTCAGAAGAACCGAGATTTTGATTGTGTCAATCCGGCTGCTTTCGGTGATTTTCAAGCCGCTTTCGTCGAGGATATCAATTTCATCCTGCACCCGGCCCCCCGCGGTGCCGATCCTGACCTGCTCGATTGAAAGGCCCTGGAAAGCCATGGCGCTGCTCAATGAGTACAGGAAGGCGGGCGTATCCTGCGCCAGAACGCGCAGGCGGGTGTATCGGCCGGCGTCGGAAACTTCCAGGCCAACCGGGTAAAGGACCGATTCGGGCGGAATTTTGAGCCCGGCCAGGCGCGCGGCCACCATTTCGTTCACGGTGCTGCGCGCCTGCGATAAACTTTCCGCCGTGCCCTGCTCCAGGAGAGCCATGACGCTTTCCAGGGCCGAATTGAATGCGGTTTTCCACTGTTCAAGGGATTGGTCCGGTTTAATAGTGCCGCAGAACCGGTCAATGATCATGCGCTGGCCGCGCCGCGCTTTAGGGCTGGCTTGGGCATGGGCATAAGTGAAGATATTGCCGGAAAGGATATTGAAGCCGGTGGCCGAAAGCATTCCGGTAATGAGCGAAAACTCGGAAGGATGATCATGGGCAAGGATGGTGCAGGCTATTTCATCCCCCGCCCCGTCCTCGAACAAAACCTCGACCGGGTGGCCGGGTGCAAGCCGCGCGAGGCACAGGAGGTGCTCAGCGACCTGCCCGGCACTGAAAACGCTGAAATAATTATCATCCAGCCGCTCCAGGTGGGCGCGCAGCAAATCCTCGGGAACATCCGGGCAGAGCTTTTTCAAGTCCTGGAGAGAAGGCTTCATTGTCTTATGTAATATTTTTGCAAGGCGGCATTTCTGCTGTCCCTGATTTTTCATAAATCATCAAACGGGCTGTCGGCTGTATTTGTCATGTCGCGGATAACATGCGTATATATCATCGTAGTTTCCACGCTCCGGTGCCCCAGATATTCCTGTACCTCGCGAATATTGATGCCTTTCATCAGCAAGTGCGTCGCAAAACTGTGCCGGAGCGTATGAACCGAGGCCGGCTTGTTTATGCCGGCCCGTTGCACCGCAGCCCGCATGGCGTTTTGAACAACTTTATCCGCAATATGATGGCGACGCACCGCGCCGCTGCGCGGATCCACTGAAAGTTGCGCCGCCGGGAACACGTATTGCCATCCGAATTCTTTTGCCGCTTTTGGATATTTCCGCTCAAGCGCACCCGGCAAAAATACCGCGCCATGACCCGCCGCCAGATCCCGTTCATGTAATTCCTTGACCTTTTGCAGATGCTCCTTGAGCGGCTCAATAAGTTTTCGCGGCAGCAATGTGGCACGATCCTTATCTCCCTTTGAGGCGCGAACAAACACAAGCAGGTTATCGAAATCCAGGTCTTTAACTCTAAGACGAATCAATTCCGAAACCCTCAAGCCTGCCCCATATGTCAATTGCAATATCAATTTTTTCGTTCCGGCTTCGGCATTGGCAAAGATACGCTTTGTTTCGGCCGGCGTCAGCACCACCGGCAGTTTTGGCCCGCGTTTGGCTCTTATGGCTTTTACGTTATCCATAGTAAGACCGAGCACCTCGCGATGCAGGAACAATAAAGCGTTGAAAGCCTGGTTTTGGGTTGAAGCCGAGACATTTCGGGCGGTCGCCAGATAGGAAAGATACGAACGAACTCCGTCCGTGCTCTTGAGATCAACGCCATGCTCCTTGGCATAATTCAGATAACGCTTGACCCAATCGAGGTAAGTCTGTTCGGTGCGATAGGAATAATGGCGCAGGCGGATCAGAGTTCGCATTTTCTGCAAAAGTTCCGTTTCATCTGATGGCTTTGATGGTTGTTGTTCCTTTGCGTGCGCTTGCGCCTGCTTGAGAAAAAGATTGAGGTAAACCTGAACCGCCCGGACAGCCTGGCGCACTTGCCAATCTTCGATCGCTGTGTTGCGTTCCAATTGATCGTTAAAACGGATAACGCGGTCATCGTCTTTTAGATTGGAATCCGGCGGCTCCGTCTGCAGAAAACGCCTGACCCAGGAAGCATAATAAGGGATATTGTGTTCCGGGGCCAATTTTCTATTTCTGAGAAATGACTCAAAAGGCTGTAGATCTATGGTTTTCATGGGGCATCAAACGCGGATTTTCCTGGCTATTACTTGATATTACGAATGTTCGTATATCATAGTATTACAGGGCTTTTACGAATCAATCAAAATCAGCTTTCCCGCAATATTATTTGACAAGCCATTGTTTCTATCTAACATACATAATCAAGTCCATGTATATTCAGGGATGAGATATGGTTTGGCTGTAAGGCATTTTTCCCTGTAATTCATGGTTTTACGAACGTTCTTCTATTATATGTTCGGACACCAGAAAGGAAAAATAAAAATGAAGTCGGTATCATTTATTGTCGGTCTCGTATCAGTTCTTTGCCTGTCGTTAACGTCGTGTGTCACCTGCAAGCAGTCAGCCGTCCCCCTTGTTCCGTTCAGTTACATCGTACAGGCAGAAACGGAAGTATCATATGAGTTTCACCTTGACGGAAAATTTGTATCAAGCGGGCAAACCCTGCCGCCGGGGAAAGGCATGCAAATGTGTGAGATGACGTCGACACCCGGCGACCATGTGTTAATGGTGACCGCGCCAGGATATGAAACATGGCAAAGAACAGTGACCATGATGAGTGGCACGACACGTGGTTCACATTTCAGAATTGATCTGAAAAATTCGGAGAAATGAATTAAGAAGGTTGCCAAAAGAACTCAATCTGATATGATAACGATATTTCAGGAGATAATTTATGCATGGAACTAAAGAGATAATTCGAGAGGCCGCCACGTTGCCCGTGGAAGAGCGGGTTATTGTCGTGGATTCTCTGCTTCGCACCTTGAATCCGCCGGATGCCGAAATTGATAAAGCATGGGTCCGAATTGCTCAACGGAGACTTGCGGATCTGCGTGCCGGCCGGGCACAGCCTGTCCCCGGAGATCAGGTTTTTGCCAAGGTCAAGGAACGTTTCGCTAGATGAAATGGTCATTTCATCCGGAAGCCGAAGTGGAATTTCACGAAGCAATTGATTACTACGAAGAATGCGAATCCGGTCTCGGCGAAGACTTTGCGATTGAAGTCCATACCGCGATCCAGAACATCCTTACCTATCCCGAAGCGTGGCCGACGCTGGAGGATGATATCCGCCGCTGTCTCACCAGCCGATTCCCTTATGGTGTGCTCTACAGCATCGAAAGCGATGGTATATTCATTCTCGCTGTAATGCATCTCCACCGGAATCCTGATTATTGGAAACACAGAAAATAAATTCCGAACAAGAGGCTTCAGACTACCTCGCATTCTGCTCGGAGTCTGAGCCTCGGCGTTGGGCCAGTGAGGAAATATGAGAAGGACCCTGACAGGCATATTCGGAGTGCTGATGGTGATCTCCGTGTTCCTGTGGCTGGCTGGTTTGATTGGTTCGGGCGTCGCGGAGTGGTTGCCCGCGAGCAAATCCCAGATGATCGGAGAGATTCTGTTCGGCGTCAGCTGTCTGGGTGAGCTCGGGATGTACCTGTTCGGCTGGGCACGGCAGCGGACGGAACGAACTGAGCATCAGGTGTTTCAGAAGTACGGTCTGAAGTAGTCGAAACAGAAGAGGTGCCCAACAACGCCTCGCTCGGTACGGCGCTGCCGCGCCGACCGAGAAGGCGAGCGTTCGGCAAGAGGATGATGATGGAGAAGATGGCACTAATCGAACCAACTTCCGATCTAACGGCGGAGTTTCGCGCCATGTCGGCAGAATGGCGAGAGGCAGGAGAGGATAAGTTCAAGGATGCTTTCGGCGACTTCGCCCAGTACGTGAAGTCTCTTCAGGGACAGCGGGAGACGGAGGGGCTTCCGGCAGACCGCGTTCCCGGCAGTACATTCTGGCTTGTTTCAGCCGGTCGCAAGGTTGTCGGAACAAGTCGTCTACGGCATTGGCTTGTGCCGCATCTCGAAAAGGAAGGCGGGCACATCGGCTACGACATCCGTCCTTCCGAGCGCAGAAAAGGGTACGGGACCACCATCCTTGCCCTTACTCTGGGCAAGGCACGTGACCTCGGACTGTGGAGCGTCATCGTAACATGCGACGCCGACAATTTGGGTTCCGTGCGGATCATTGAGAAGAACGGAGGTCGGAGCATTGGCACCGCGGTCTCCGACCGCACTGGCAAGGAAGTGTATCGCTATCAGATCACGCTCAGATGAAGACGATGCCGAACCACGGCCTGCATGCTATCGGCGCGAAGCCGCGCCTCAGCATGAGGCCAGAACGTTGGAAGTACAGCGGCCAAGGTCCGCCGGATACACCGGATTGCGGTCCTCGTACTCGAGCCTGCGGATCGCCGCCAGCCCAGCCCGCAACGCCTCGTCGTCGCACTTGTCAGAAACGCCAAGCGCCTCGGCCAGTTCCTTGCGCAACCCCCACTTTTCGTCGGCGCGGGACTCCGCCCTCCATGCGCGCTGCTTGAGCGAGGTGCAATCCGCTTCCAGCGTCTCTATCCTCTCGGCGGCGGCTTCTAGCGCGTTCCATGCCGTGCCGATGTCTAGTGCCTTGTTTTCGGCCATATCTCGCAATTCTTTCGGCGTCATGATTCCTCCTGATTCAGATTTCCAACAACCGGGTGCAGGCTACGCTCGCCAAGTGGCGAGTGAGCCTGACCGGCTGGGTTGGGAGAAACTACGATGAAATATACAATATTTGTATCTGACGCCGGTATAATCTCCCTTGTTAATACCGAAGTTGACCAAGATAATAATCTAATCATTTTGCATAGCGATTCGCAATTACAAGGGCCTTTAGGATGGTTATGGGATGCCGAAGCAGGCAACATAGCGCACCGATTCCGGATAATGGGTGGCGAAATAAGTATCTCACCCAACCAGCATACTCAATGCACCAAGGGACAACTTCTGGATGAGAAACAAAGCGTTGATATAGCAACTTTGCTCGATCCACAGAAAATTCTGAAAGTGCGAGCCTTGCTGGACAAACATAACCAAAACAATCCTTAGGATCTAAATAACACCAAGACATAAATACCTCCCAACAATTAAATGGAGCGTACGCTAAAGCGCCGCTCATTTTTTGACGTTGGAGCCATATAATTATACATACATTTATATTGCCATATGCTTGCCTGCCTGATAAGGTTCTTTCATGTCAAAGACAATGTTTGAATGGGACGACGGGAAGGACAAAGAGAACCAGCGCAAGCATGGTGTATCCTTCTATGATGCACAGCATGCTTTTGCTGACTCAAAGCGAGTCATAGCGCAAGACTTGTCCCACAGCAAGACAGAGATCAGGTTTTATTGCTTTGGCAAAGTCAGCGACGGCATTATGACGGTCCGCTTTACTTATCGAAATGACGTGATACGGATCATCGGAGCTGGATACTGGCGGAAAGGAAAGAAAATATATGAAAAACATCAAATACACAAATGAGCCCATCGGTCCGCTGAAAATCATGCCGGATTTTCTTCCGGGTCCGGAACAATTGGCGTTTCGTGAAGACAGCACAAAGGTTACAATCGGATTGAGTCGTAAAAGCATTACATTCTTCAAGTCGGCCGCCAGGCGATACGGCACGCCATATCAAACCATGATCAGACGCCTTCTTGATGCATACGCAGAGAAGCACGAAGAAGCAGCTCCAACAAACGCATCAATGATACGTCGCGTTCCGCGCCGATCATGATACGTAACGTTCGGAATGGATAATAAAGATTGATTTGGAATCTGTTGACTACTATATTTCCGATATGACCACAAAGGATATAGCAATCCAAACCATTGAGAGGCTCCCCAATACCGCCACATGGGCGGATATCGAAGAGCGCGTGCGTTTCCTGGCGGCCATTGACAGGGGCTTGGACGACATCCGGTCTGGCCGCGTGATTCCGCACGCCGATATTAAACGGAGTCTTGGTAAATGGCTTTCAAAATTATCTGGTCCGACACAGCCGGCGAAGACCTAAAATCAATAGTCTTCTATATCGGCATGGACAATCCTGCCGCCGCTGCACGTCTCGCCGGACGAATTCTGAGCCGGATTGAAATCGCCGCAAAGTATCCCCTGGCGCTTCGCATGGTGCCTGAAAAAGACAGCCGCAAGGTGCGCGAAGCGCTGCTGAACCCATATCGCATTGTTTTCTCTGTCGATGAAAGGCATGGCGTCCTTCACGTGTTACGTATTTGGCACGCGGCGCGGGGCATGCCAGAAATAGATGAAAGATAAGAATCCGGACAACCGCCTGCACTTTACCGGCGCAAAGCGCGCCGGTAACGGCCATGGAAAACATAGAAGAGAAGATAGTTGACACGTATATCGTCATAGTATACAGTACGAAACATGACTGACACAACCAGTGTGCCGGAGTTCGAAGGATTTGACTGGAGTGGCGGCAACGCCGACAAGAATTGGCAAAGGCATCGTGTCACGCCTCTGGAGGCTGAACAGGTGTTTTTTAATACCCCGCTCCTCTCCGGGGCTGATCCGGCGCACTCGCAAAGAGAATCTCGATTCTATGCGTTGGGCCAAACGAACGAAGGACGTGAATTGTTCATCGTGTTCACGATGCGCAGTCAGCACCTGCGCGTTGTGTCTGCCCGCGACATGAACCGGAAAGAACGGAGGGTTTACAGATCATGATAAAAAAACATGTTCCAGCGTTCAAGAACGAGGATAAGGAGCGTGCGTTCTGGGCTACCCATGATTCAACAGAGTTTGTTGAGTGGGCGCGGGCCAAACGGGCCGTTTTCCCGAATCTGAAGCCTTCCACCAAAACAATCTCCTTGCGTCTGCCGGAATCCATCATTGCGGCTCTCAAACTCTTGGCGAACAAGCGTGATGTACCATACCAATCCTTGCTCAAGGTCTTCCTTGCTGAGAAGGTGGAGCAAGAGTTGCGTCACGGTCATACAAAGACAGCATAGGCCGAACCAGCCCTTGGTGCCCTGCCTTGTGCCCTGCAGGCGCTCGAAGGCTCAAGGTCACCGTTCGGGCATGGACAGGGAGTGCGGCAGACGCAGCAGGCTACGAGACTACCTTGCCCAGCTGGAGGCAGCTCGGCATGGCAGTGAAGACGTGATCCGGTGGACAATGCGCATCCGACACGCCTGGCCTGAGTCACTCGCGAAGTTGAGCAAGGCCGTCAAGGCCCGCCAATAGCCGTTCCCCGGCCACATGAAAAAATACGAAAATTGTGCTTGCAGGCCACGCCTGCATAATGTATTATTCCTATATCGTAATCATTACGAATGGAGTTTTTCAGGTGACACCAAGAGATCAGGTCGAGAAACGCGTTGCGGAGTTCCTGGAGATATGCCGTCGCCAGGGCGTCAAGGCAACTCATCAAAGAACCGAGATTCTTCGGGAGTTGGCCGGGAGCGAGGAACACCCCGATGCGGAGACGATCCTCGCGCGTGTGCGACAGAGGATCCCTGCCATCTCGGTCGACACGATCTATCGAACATTGAGATTGCTCGAAGACAAAGGCGTGATAGCAAGAGTGGGCTCCATGCGAGACAGAACCCGGTATGACGCCAACACGGATAGGCACCACCACTTCCTATGCACGGAGTGCGGGATGATTGGCGATTTCTACAGCGACGCTATGGACAGGTTGCCGGTGCCACGGGAGGTGTCCGAGATGGGAATCGTCAAAGGGGTTTATGTCGAGTTGCGAGGAACCTGCCGGAAATGCAAACAGAAAACAGCGAATACCGATGAAGGTCGAACAGGAGCGAAACCATGAGCATCGAAAGCAATCATCCGGGAACGGAACGGTCTTTGCCGAACGGGTGCGCATGGGGATTTATGCGTAAGGAGGTGTGCATGGAGTAAAACGTGTATACGCGTAAGTTCGGTTTGTCCAATATGAGAAAGCGCATCAGTCAGTTAAACTGAAACCACAAAGAGGAGTTAATCATGTCAAACGACAAGTACACATCAATCGTAAACCTTGACTTTCAGTACGCACACAGGTTTATGAAATGGCCGAGAGAAGCAAAGCACCTTCACGGGCACTCAGGTCTTCTCTGCATTGAACTTGAAGACACCGTGGACCCGGTAACTGGATTTGCACACGCGTGCAAGGATGGGTTCAAGAAAGCATGGGAAGTGTGCGACCATTTCCACCACGCGACATTGTTCCAGGAAGGCGACCCGCTTCTTGACGCGGTCATTGCCGTATACAAAAAGGAAGGCATCAACAACGACCCAAAGAATTGTGTTCCTCTTAAGAAGATAGACCACCCGCTTGCCTGGTCATACCCGGAATACAGAATAGTTGTGACCAAGAAAGTCTCGACTTGCGAAAATCTTTGCGAGCTCTTCTACGAGCTTCTCAAAGATAAGATGCCGATCAAGAAAATCACGTTCCGATCCTCTTCCATGAACGCAGCAACGAAAACGTTCAAGTAAGAGCGGAAATCAGTGTTCCAACAAGAGGGCCAGGCGTCGGGCTACCCGCCCGCGCCTGGCCTTTGCCGTTCGGATCAACAGATATTGCATTCCCCAACCGCAAGGGCAATGGTGTAAATCATCTATGAATAAAACGCTGGCCAGAAAGGGGCGTATATGCAACCACAGGCACGACGAGTTTGTGCCCGGTTTAATTGCCAGCCGCATCAGTCTTGTCCGGCCTCTTACCCGCGAAACCGCGTCCTTGAGCAAACACCACAATGTTGAACGAAGACTACAAAGAGATGTTGCAGTGCTTAGCCGGCGAAAAGGTTATGTTCCTCGTTATGGGCGCCTAATGCCAAGAAGTTAAGGTTAAGATGATGCTATTCCGCCGTAGCCGGGCTGGACAATGATCAGCGCACCGGCACAGAACCCGGGCTGCCCATCGGGATTACCATGGGCATATAGCCGTAGGCGCTCGGGAGCGCTATCCAGTAGGCTCCGGACGAAGAATAAACCGCCAGGTCCGCCTTGCCATCCCCGTCATAATCACCAGTGGCCGGGATGCAGCCGGCAAAGCCCACGACCGCGCCGGCCGGGGCGTATCCTGAACCGGAAAGCAATCCCATAATACTCCCGTCACTGGCCTGATAAATCGCCGGATCGGCCTTGGAGTCGCCGTCCCATCGTCACAGCCCACGTAGACCGTGCCGTCGGCGGCTATCGCGGGCGAGGAATAAAATTCCTGCCTGTTGGTGCTGGTCCAGACGTGCTGGGTGATGCCGTTCGGAAGAAATGCGTAGAAATTCGAGGATGCTGTCCCGACGTAAATGGCGCCGTTCGGGCCTATGGCCGCCGAGGCATAAATCGGCTTTCCTACGTTACAGACCCCCTGGGTGGTGCCGTTGGGGTTCAGGGCGTAAAGGCAGCCGTTGGTGCTCCCCACGTAAATAGTGCCGTCCGATCCAATGGCAGGAGAAGAAAAATGCCTGCCCCCAAGCGTCCAGGTCCGGCTGACAACACCGGATGTCCAAGCCCGGCCGGTTGAAACCACCATAACTGCCATGAGAAACGTCAACCCCAATTTAACCGGCATCGATTTTGATTTCATATCATATCCCCGGAATTTATTTAACCACATGCCTGAAATCATTAGCACTGTTTAATATTGTTTCATTGAATTACAATTTTATAAG
>JBAYVX010000031.1:0-12655 GCA_041674365.1 Kiritimatiellales bacterium
ACGGCCACCAACACCGATGTCGCCGGCCGGTACATCGGTGTCTGGGCCGATATGACGCTGCAGCTCAGTCATGAACGACTGGCAGAAGCGCATCACTTCGCTGTCGGATTTGCCTTTTGGATCAAAGTCCGAGCCGCCCTTGCCGCCGCCCATCGGGAGCGTCGTCAGCGCGTTTTTGAAAATCTGCTCGAAGCCGAGGAACTTCAGGATGCTGGCGTTAACACTCGGGTGGAAGCGCAGTCCGCCTTTATACGGGCCGATGGCACTGTTGAATTCGAAACGGAAACCGCGGTTGACCTGAACCTGACCTTTATCATCCTGCCACGGCACACGGAAAATGATCTGACGCTCGGGCTCAACAAGACGGTGAAGAATTTTTGCATCGCACAAATCTTTGCGACGAGCCATTACCGGCTCCAGCGATTCGAGCACTTCGTGCACAGCCTGCAGAAACTCCGGCTCGCCTGCATTACGGCGCCCGACGATCTCTAATACTTCCTTGATTACACTCATTTGACTCTCCCTGTTCAGGTTTCCGGGTTAATCTCTATACGGCATTATTGCGGCGTATAAATCATTTAAGAACGGTTCCATTTCATTCAAAAAACCAATTCAGTCAATGGTTATTTTTTACTCCAAAGTTGCCTTTAAAATTTTATACGGCATTATTGCCGTATAAAATTTATAGGCCGCACCGGAAGGCCTGTAATTCTGTTAAAAGCAGCACTGCGAGATGTCAGGTTATACGGCGGGTTTTAAAACGCATTTTTTCCCGGAAAAATTGGAGAAAACTGATGAATATCCGAAACGACAAAGCCCGCGCAGCAGTTTTGCAAATACTCAGCGAACTCGATGAACCGGCCGGCGCGGCGCGAATTGCCGAACGGCTCCCCGGTATGGGCATCCAGCTTCAGCCGCGTACGATCCGCCTCTACCTGACCGAACTCGACCGTGATGGGCTAACCACACTAAGCAGCCGGCGCAAAGGCCGCATTATCACCGAACTCGGCCGCGCAGAATTGGAGCACTCCGATGTTGTGGCTAAAGTCGGCTTCGTGCGCGGACGGATTGATACGCTCGGTTACCGGATGACCTTTAGCAGCGAAACCGGCGAAGGCACGGTCATTTCCAATTTCGCTTTAGTGCCGTCGCGCGATCTGTCGCGGATTTTCTCGGAAATCAAACCGGTCTTTGCCCGCAACCTGAGTATGGGAAGCCGCCTCTGCCTGATCCGCGCCAATGAAACACTATCCGGACGCAACATTCCCGGCGGATATGCCGCACTCGGCACGCTGTGCAGCGTCACCGTCAACGGCGTGCTGATGTCCAAAGGCATTCCGGTTACCTCGCGTTACGGCGGACTCATCGAAATGCGGTAGGGGCATCCTGTGAGATTTGTCGAACTGATGGAGTACTCCGGCGTAACGGTTGATCCTCTCGAAACATTTATCCGCGCCGGGATGACCCGCGTGCGCGAAAGTGCGCGCAGTGGAAACGGTGTGATCACCGCCAGCTTCCGCGAAATTCCCTCCGTGGCACTTGACGATGCGCGCCGCTTATTCGACCGTTTGCAGCGCGCCGGGATGGGCGGCATTTTAATGACCGGTCGCCCTGGACAGCCGTTGCTGGATATTCCGGTGGCGGAAGGCCGTGCCGGCTTTATTGTCGTCGGCGGGCTCAATCCGATAGCGGCCGTGGTGGAAGCAGGAATTTCGTGCGAACTTAAATCGCTCTCCGGTCTCGAAGAGATCAATCGCTTCAGCACCTTTGACGAAACTTTTCGCCGTTATATGGATGCACTGCGCTGACAGAAAGGCAGCGCACCTCTCGGAACTTATTCTACCACGTCGAGCGGACCGCCGGGACGATCCTGAACGATCGTATGCCTGCCGTGGGCAGACGTTTCCGGCCAATCTTCATTATAATGGAGCCCGCGGCTCTCTTTGCGGCGCTGGGCGGAACGGACAATCAGCTCGGCGACAGCGGCAAGGTTGCGCAGTTCAATCAGGTCGGCGGTGACAAGATATTCCTTATAATAGCTGCGGATTTCTTCGCGGATGGTGCGGATGCGCCGGCGTGCACGTTCCAACCGGCGGTCGGAGCGGACAATCCCGACATAGTCCCACATGACGGAGCGCACTTCGTTCCAATCGTGCTCAACAACGATTTCCTCTTCGCTCGAAACCGCGTCACCGCACTCCCAGCGCGGAATGGAAATGTTTCCGACCGGATTTTCTTTCCAATGTTTGGAAATATCCTCCGCACAGCAGTGCCCGCAAACCAGCGCTTCGAGCAACGAATTGCTGGCGAGGCGGTTCGCGCCGTGAAGTCCGGTGCTGGCGACTTCACCGATCGCGTAAAGTCCCGGCATCGCGGTGCGTCCGTTCACATCGGCGACGACGCCACCGCAGGAATAATGCGCGGCAGGCACGACCGGCACCGGGGCACGGGCCATATCGAAACCGTACTTCAGACAGGCTTTGTAAAGCGTCGGGAACCGCTGCTGCAGAAAATCCGCATCGCGGTGCGAGATGTCGAGGTAAACAAACGGATCGCCGTGCTTCTTCATCACCGAGTCGATGGCGCGTGCCGTGATGTCGCGCGGCGCCAGCGGCCCGCGTTCGTCGAAGTCATAAACAAATTCGTGCCCACGCCGGTCGATCAGCCGTGCTCCTTCTCCGCGGACTGCTTCGGAAATCAGAAAGGTTTTCGCGTCGGGGTGGTACAGGCAAGTTGGATGAAACTGGATCATCTCCATATCACGGATCGGCAGACCCGCGCGCCACGCCATCGCTACGCCGTCGCCGGTGGCTACATCCGGGTTGCTGGTATAAAGGTAAACTTTACCCAATCCGCCCGTGGCAAGAATGGTGGCCGGAGAACGCACAGCGAGAATTTCGCCGGACGCTTTATCGAGGAAATAGCAGCCAACGCAACGGTTTTCCCCGCTCAGGCCGATCCAGCCGGTCGGAATCACATCAATGGCCAGCCAGTTTTCGGCAATCGTGATATTCGGATCCGCTTTGGCGCGGGCAAGCAGCCCTTCGCTCAGCGCCTGCCCGGTAATATCGCCGGCGTGCAGTACACGCCGACGCGAATGCCCGCCTTCCTGACCGAGGTCATATTCATCCGGACGCTCCGCGCTGCGTTCAAAATGAACGCCCAGCGTCTCCAGTTCCGCAATGCGCTCCGGACCGCCTTCGACAATGGCGCGTACGGCGGGTTCCTCGCTGAGTCCGCCGCCGGTTTGCCGCGTATCAGCAATGTGCTCTTCCATCGTATCGGACGGATCAACCACGCAGGCAATACCACCCTGTGCATAGCGGGTATTACACTCGGCGGCTTCACGTTTGGACGCCATCAGCACCTTGCCGTGCGCGCTCAGCCGCAGCGCGGCAGTCAAGCCCGCCACTCCGCTTCCGATTACCAGAAAATCCGTGTCACGTGTCTGCATAGGTTCCAATGTCTGGAAAATTCAGCCGGTACCATACTCTGTTTTTTCCAAACATTGGAACTGAAAACCACCAGCCCATCCGCCCAAGGTTTGCCTTTATCTTTGAAGAGTCGCATGGTAAAAGGGCGGCACTATGAAAAAGACAATTGTTCTCCTCCTCGCGCTGGCAGCCGGTTCGGTCTTTGCGGCCATGCCGGTTGAAAAGTCGATCACGCATGTCAGTACTCCGTTCCAGCTGGGGGTTGATGAATATCATTGTCTCTATCCGAAGGAATACGGCGTCCACGGTCTGCGCTTGAACTGCTACTTTGTTGAGAACCGTTACATGCACGGTGTGGATCTCGGGTTCTGGAATGTTTCCGAGGATGCCAGCGGGTTGCAGGTTGCTCTTTACCGCAACGAAACACACGACTTCGGCGGAATTCAGCTTTCACTGTGGAATACCGAGACAAAACAGGTTGGCGGAATTCAGGTTGCGTCGGTCTCAACAGATGCCGAAGATCTTTACGGTGTTCAGCTGACCGGCCTGCTCGGCAAGGCGCGCGAAGTAAGCGGTATTCAGATCGGCGGACTGACCGCCGAGTCGGAGTCGGAAACCGATAAGTGCTGGGCCAAAGGCATTCAGGCCAGTCTTTTTAGAACCGGTGCCGAAAATCTCGCCGGTGTGCAGATCGGCGGTGTTTTTACTGAATCCGGCTGGTATGCGAACGGCGTACAACTGGGTCTTCTTTTTACAGAATCGCGCTACACCCGTGGCATTCAGCTGGGCGGGTTAACCGCCAGAGCCAAGGAGACTACCGGCATCCAGCTCGGCGGATTGATGGCAAAGTCGGAAATCAAATCCGAAGGCGTTCTGCAGGGCGCAATTATTCTGGCCGAAACCGGCGACCTTGAGGGCTGTCTGCAGCTGGCGGCCGTTTCCGCTAACGTGATCGGAAAATCCGACGGTATTCAGATCGGCGGTATCAGTACAATGGCCGGCTCACTGGACGGACTGCAGGTTGCCGGCATTTGGAATTTTGTTTTTGAAAATGTCAGCGGTGCCCAGATCGGTCTGCTCTATAACCACGCCCGTTACGTGCGCGGGTTGCAGCTCGGCCTCTTCAATCATTGCGAGCGGCTGGACGGCGTACAAATCGGCCTGCTCAACACGGTCAAAGAGGCCCGCTTCAGTACCTGCCCGTTGCTGCGTGTTGATTTTTAGCCAACTTAAGGCTTTTTTTGCGGCCAAAGTCTGGCATTGTCCCGCGCTTTCGCGCGCATAAACCGTTTTAAGGAAGGATCCATGTATGATTAAAAAAGGCGGAACCTATGTAGTGATGGGCCTGCTCAACACCGACTCTATCGCCTACGCGACCGGCAGGATGATTGAGGAACAGGGCGGTAAAGTAATTTACACGGTGCAAAACGAGCGCCTCAAAAAGATCTTTTTTGACCGCGGCTGTACGGATATTTCGCAGGAAGAAAAAGACGCGATGGATATCCGTTACTGTGATGTCACCATCGAAGACGAAGTCCGCAGTCTCTTCAAAGAGATCGGTGAACTCTGCGGTATTGTCCACTCCATCGGTTTCGCCAACCCGAAAACCTGTCTGGGCGACCATATCTATACCGACGCGATGGACGATGTGAAGCAGGGCTTTCATATCAGTTGCGCTTCGCTGGCGACTGTCTCGCAGTTCGCGCAGGAGCACATGCACAAAGGCGGCTCAATCGTAACGCTTTCCTTCGCCTCGCAGGTCGCCTTCCCCTTTTACAACTGGATGGGCGTCAACAAGGCTGCGCTTGAAGCGCTGGTGCGTGCATTGGCCCGTGAATACGGCCGAGAACACGTCCGCGTCAACGCCGTTTCCGCCGGACCGCTTGCCACCAAAGCCGCCAAATCCATCCCGCACTTTGCGCATTTGGCGCGTGTCTGGAAAAAAATGAGTCCCCTGCCGTGGGATGTAATCCATGACAAAAAGGAAGTTGCCCATGCGGTTGTCTTCCTGCTGGGTGAAGGCTCCAAAAAAATCACCGGTCAAACGCTCTACGTGGATGGCGGAGCCTCGGTTGTCGGCGGTGAACTGCTTCCGAAAGAGCGCCCCATCAAATCCATGCCGGCCAAACGGAAAGCCGCCGCTAAAGAGCGGCTTGAGAGAATGCGGGAATTGCAGAAGTCACATTCTCAAGGTTAGCCAAAACGAAAAGCCGCTCAACTGAGCGGCTTTTTTATTGTCGCCATTATGCGCGCCGGCGTTTCGCCAGCTTTTTCACCCTTGGGAGATCGCCTGCGGCCAACGCAGCCTTTTTCGCGCGCGACCAGTGTTTGATCTGTATTTCACGACGTATAGCATCGCATTCTGAATCAAATGCTTCCGTTAGAAGAAGGTGAACGGGGCGATATTTTCGTGTGTGCTCAGCACCTTTGCCGAAGTTGTGCTCTTCCAGCCGCCGAGCGATGTCATCCGTGCGGCCGACATAGTAGGAACCGTTGGAACAACGCAATAGGTAGATGTAGAACTTCATTTCTTTCGTTCTAATCACTTTGATTCGTTTTTAGAAGGGGAATTTGAGCCTGCCAGCCCTTCGACTCCCGTTGGTTGCTCAGGGCCATTCGCCTCGTTCTTGTCTGCTCTGCGAAGTATTTCAGGAAACCCACGATTTGTCGAATGGCCTGCCATGAGCGAGTTCACGACGTGAACGAGTCGAATGGCGACCCCTACGGGAATCGAACCCGTGTTGCCAGGATGAAAACCTGGAGTCCTAACCGCTGAACGAAGGGGTCAGCGAAAAAGCGAGCGCGTAAGATAACAAACCCGGGCGGCGGGGCAACATAAAATAACGCTTTTTTGGTCTATGCTTTTCAGCCAGACCTTGGCACCATCCGTTTCTGTTCCCGGGGTGCCGGACGCCGCAAGGCGGACGCGCTGAGATAATACCCGAAGAACCTGATCCGGTTAGTACCGGCGAAAGGGAGTGACACGCATTGGCAAAAGCTCCCTCGAAAGATGGGAGCTTTTATGTTTTTGACAGTTAATGGTAATAAAATAGAACATCTCGGAGACGGAACCGTCTCTGCCTTGCTGGCGGAACTCGGCGCAACTCCGGAACACACCGCGTTGACCGTAAACGGTGATCTCGTTTTTTCCAAACATTGGAAAATTTTCAAACTCAACGACGGCGATACCATTGAAGTCCTTACTTTTGTTGGGGGCGGCTGATGCTTAAACTCGGAAATGTTGAATTCAAATCGCGGCTGATTCTTGGAACCGGAAAATTTTCGGATACAGCAACGATGATTGCTGCAATTGAAGCCTCCGGCACGGAATTGGTAACGGTTGCGCTGCGCCGCTTCAACCGCGACAAGCCGTCGGACGACCTCTGCGCGCCGCTGGCGAAGCTCAAAGGCGTAAAGCTGATGCCCAACACCTCCGGTGCGATGAACGCTAAGGAAGCCGTACGTGCCGCACAGCTCGGGCGCGAACTGAGCGGCAGTCCGTTCGTCAAAGTGGAAATCCACCCGAACCCGCACCACCTGATGCCCGACGCGATTGAAACTTATCTCGCCGCCAAAGAACTGGCCGCTGACGGCTTCATCGTTCTGCCCTACATTCCGGCCGATCCGGTTCTCGCCAAAAAACTCGAAGACGTTGGCTGCGCGGCCGTCATGCCGCTCGGCGCGGCTATCGGCAGCGGCAGCGGACTTTCCACGGCGGAGATGATCAAACTGATTATCCGCGACAGTAATATTCCTGTTATTGTCGATGCCGGCCTGCGCGCTCCATCCGAAGCCGCCCGCGCGATAGAGATGGGCTGCGATGCCGTCCTCGTCAATTCAGCCATCGCCGCAGCCAAAGACCCGGTCGCCATGGCAAAAGCGTTCGCGCTTGGCGTCAAAACCGGCTATGCAGCGCGGCAGGCCGGACTGATGCCGAAATCTGACATTGCCGTTGCCACCAGTCCGTTAACGTCCTTTTTAAAATGAATCTTCCCGCCTGGCTGAATCCCGAACCGTGGCTGAACCGCACTTTTACTGCTGCGGATGTTCAGCACGCGCTCGGCGCGGAGTCACCGGATGAAGAAACGCTGGCCGCATTGCTTTCGCCTGCGGCGGCGGATTTTCTCGAACCGATGGCTGCGCGCGCGCAGGCACTCACCCGCCGCCACTTTGGCCGCACAATTCAGCTTTATGTTCCGCTCTATCTTTCCAGCTGGTGCTCCGGCGGCTGTGCCTATTGCGGTTTCGCCTCCGACCGACAGACGGATCGTCACGCACTGGAATTTGACGCGGTTGAAAAAGAGCTCGTCGCCATCAAAGCGATGGGCTTTGAAGAAATTCTTCTGCTGACCGGCGAACGTTCGCATAAAGCCAACCTCGATTATCTGCGCGAATGCGTGAAACTCGCCGCGCGGAAATTCCACAACGTCACCATCGAAGTTTTCCCAATGTCTGGAAACGAATATGCGCAGCTTGCCGAAGCCGGCGCGACCGGCGTCACGCTTTATCAGGAAACCTATCATCCGGAAACCTACGACCGGATGCACCGCTGGGGACCTAAAAAAGATTTTTTCCAAAGGTTGGAAGCCCCCGAACGCGCACTCGCCGGCGGACTGCGCTTCGCGGGCCTCGGCGCGCTGCTCGGTCTTGCCGATCCGCGCCACGACATGCTCGCGCTTTACCGCCACGCCCGCCACCTGCAGAAAACATACTGGCAGACCGGGCTGACGATTTCCTTTCCGCGTATCCGCACCGAAGCCGGCGGATTTGTTCCGCCGCATCCGGTTGATGAAAAAATGCTGGCGCAGATCATCTTCGCCTTCCGCATTGTCCTGCCGGATGTTCCGCTGGTGCTCTCCACCCGCGAAAACGCGGCGTTCCGTGACGGTATGGCCGGGCTTGGAATCAATAAAATGAGCATCGCCAGCAAAACCACCGTCGGCGGTTACGGAGACCGGGGATCAGAAGAAGGGCAGTTCGACGTCAGCGATACGCGCGGCCTGGATGAATTCTGCGCCATGCTGCGCAGTAAAGAACTCGAGCCCGTTTTCAAAAACTGGGACGGCGTTTACCGCCTTACGGCCTGAACATGAAATAGACGGCACCGAGAATGCAGAGTCCTGCCCATAGATAGTCGAGTTTGAGCGGTTGCTGCATGTAGAAGATCGAGAACGGCACAAAGACCGATAGCGCGATGACTTCCTGCATGATTTTTAGCTGCGGCAGCGAGAGCTGCGTGTAGCCGATCCGGTTGGCGGGCACCTGCAGCAGATATTCAAACAGCGCGATGCCCCAGCTGAGAAACGCCGCGATGAACCACTTGCGCCCCGCCAGATTCCGCAGATGCGCATACCACGCAAAAGTCATGAAAATATTGGAAAGCGCGAGAAGAAACACGGACTGCAACGCAGGGGGAACAGCCAGCCATTTCATAGTCACTCCATCAGGTTGCGAACCGCCGTTTCCAGATCGGGCTGCCGCAACAGGCTCTCACCGACCAGAACTGCAGTAATGCCCGCATCGCGCAGCATCTTCACATCATCCGCTGTGCGGATTCCGCTTTCGCCGATCAACGTACAGTTCTTCGGCGCCAGCTCGCGCAGTTTGAGCGTCGTTTCCAGCTTCGTCTCAAAGGTCTTCAGATTGCGGTTGTTGATGCCGATGCACTCCGCCCCGGCGGCCGTGGCGCGCTTCATCTCTTCTTCCGTATGAACTTCCACCAGCGGCGTCATACCGGAGGCTTCAGTCAGCCGGATAAATTTTTTCAGCTCCGCATCGTCGAGTGCGGCAACGATCAGAAGCACTGCGGATGCGCCGAGCGCTTCGGCGTGGAAAATCTGGCGTGGATCAATGACGAATTCCTTGTAAAGCATCGGCAGTTTGGTTGCTGCGCGCACCGCGTTCCACTGTTCTTCACCGCCGCCAAAATATTTTGAATCCATCAAACAGGAAATGGCCTGCGCGCCGGACGCTTCGTAGGCGCGGGCAATCGCGGCAGGATCAAACGGCTCGCGAATCGGCCCGGCCGACGGCGATTTGCGTTTTACTTCGGCGATCAGGCCGATTGGAGCCGCGCGCAGCGCGGCGATAAAATCAATTTTTCCAATGGTTGGAACTTTTTCGCTGCACGGCGGCGCGTTTTTTCCAAGGTGTGGAATATTTTCGAGCACGTTTTCCAAGGCCTGGAAATATCCGGGCGTTTCGATCTCGCGCCGTTTGTTTCCTATAATCTCTGACAAAATATCCATGAGAAGAGCCCTTTTTTATTAACCGCGAAAGAACGCAAGGAACTCAAAGAATATGATCTCTCTGTTTTTTGCGATCCCTGCGTTCTTTTGCGGTTTCAAATCTCTACTGTCCTTCTTTCTGTTTCATTTTGAGGTAGGCTTCGATGAAGTCGCCGATATTTCCGTCGAGGACGCTTTGCGTGTTGCCGTTCTGCGTGTCGGTGCGGTGGTCTTTGACCATGGTGTAAGGTTGCAAAACGTAGGATCGGATCTGATGACCCCAGGCGATTTCACCTTTGGCGCCGTAAAACTGCTCGGCGGCCTGTTTCTTTTTGTCCAGTTCGTACTCGTACACTTTGGCGCGCAGCATCTTCATGGCTTTGTCACGGTTTTTGTGCTGCGAGCGTTCCGCCTGACACTGCACGATGATGCCGGACGGATTGTGCACGATGCGCACGGCGGAGTCGGTGGTATTAACGTGCTGCCCGCCGGAACCGCTGGAGCGGTAGGTGTCGATGCGCAGATCTTTTTCTTCGATCTCTACGTCAACGTCATCGTCGATTTCGGCGGTGACATCGAGCGCGACGAACGAGGTGTGGCGGCGCGCGGCGGAATCGAACGGACTGATACGTACCAGCCGGTGAACACCGCGCTCACCTTTGAGATAGCCGTAGGCATAGTCGCCGGATATCTGAAAGGCGACGCTTTTGATGCCGGCTTCTTCACCCGGCTGTATGTCGAGTACTTCGACAGTAAACCCGTTGCGTTCGGCATAACGGCGGTACATGCGGTACAGCATATCGGCCCAGTCGCACGATTCGGTGCCGCCGGCACCGGCGTGCAGGCTGAGGTAGGCGTTTTTGGAATCCAGCGGGCCGCCGAGCAGCGATTGCATTTCCAAGGTTTGGAAACTGGTTTCGCAGTCGGTCAGCATCTGCTCGATTTCTGCTTCGGCGGCCTGCTGTCCGGCTTCGTCTTCGATTTCTGCCAGCTCGAGCATTACTTCGGCGTCGCCGAGCGAGGCTTCGATTTTCTGAAAGGGTTCCAAAACCGCTTTGGCTGCTTTGGTCGCGGCGATATTCACCGCTGTGCGGGTTTGGTCGTTCCAAAAACCGGGAACAGCGGCTTCGGCTTCGAGGCGTTCAAGCTCTTCACCCTTTTCTTTGATGCCCAAATAGCCGCGCATTTCTTCCATGCGCTCACGAACGGCGATCAGTTTTCCTTTGAGTTCTTCAAGCATGTTTTGTTTTTCGACGTTGTATAAAGGTAACGATAAATAGCGCAACGCTTGCGAGCAGGCAAGCCTGTGCAAAAAGATCGCCGTAGCGGACGTAGAAGGTGGCCTCGTGCGCCGGATCAGACGGAACCGTTTCCGCAATCTGAAAGCCTTCCGTGCGCGGGTTGAGCGTTTGGTTAATCCGGCCGAACGGATCGATCGAACAGGTGATGCCGGTATTGGCACAGCGCAACATGGGCAGACGGGTTTCGACACAGCGGAAGATGGCGTTAGCAAGGTGCTGCACCGATCCGCAGTCGGGGTCGAACCACGAGTCGTTGGTCTGGTTGATCAACAGGGTGGCGCCGGCGTTCGCTGCGCTGCGCGCGAGATACGGCAGTGTATCTTCAAAACAGATCAGTACGGAAAATCCGCGGTCATCCCCGGGCCGTTTGAACAGCGTCGCCGTATGGCCGGGCTTGAAGCTGGAGCCGATCGGCGTGAGCGCGTTGATCAGCGGAATTTTGCCGTCAAACGGGATATATTCGCCGAACAGGACGAGGTGCTGTTTGTAATAGGTGCCGAGCAGTTCGCCAGCCGGATTGAAGAGCATGCTGGCATTGTAATAGTCCGGCTGACTGTTCGCGCGCCAAGCGACATCCATGCTTCCGGCCAGCAGCGGAACCCCGCCGGCCACCAGGTTTTTAACCAGACTTGCACTGCGTTCGCTGTAGCGGACAAAATCGGGCAGAGCGGTTTCGGGCCAGATGATCAAATCCAAATCCGGAGCGCGTTGCGCGAATCCTGTGAGCCGTTCGAGCTTTTCATAAATCACTTCGGGGTCGGCCAGATCCCAGTTTCCAACCTCTGGAATATTCGGCTGGATGAGTGCCGCATAAACCGGCTTCCCTTCGGAATCCGGTTTATCGAGCAGCTTATTGATGCCGAGCGACCAGGCCAACGCAACGACCATGACCGCACAGAGCATTTCCACGTGCATCCGGTAAACGCGACGCAACCCGGCGGCATACTGCAGAATTGTGACCGCCGTCGCCGCGTTAATAAAAACCATCAGCGCCGAAATCGCGTAAATGCCGCCCCACTCCGCGATTTGAATAAACGCCAGTTCCTGATACTGACTGACGCCAAGCAGATTCCACGGGAAGCCGGTCAAGACCGTGGCCCGCAGGTACTCCGACGCCGTCCAGACCGCCGCCGCGCCAAGCATCCACAGAATATTGAACAGACTGTTTTTGCTGCGCCAGCCGTCACGGCGCAGCGCGACAAACATGGCGAACGGGATGAAGTAGATCGCGCAGTAAAACGCCAGCGCAATTTCGCCGAGCCAGCTGACGCGCCGAAGCCAGTAGAGCGAGCTCAGAAAAAACACCGCCCCGGCCAGCCAGCCGAGAAGCGCGGCACGGCGCGGTGCAGCACCCGCACAGGCGAGAATCAGCGGAATCAGCGCAAGCCAGCCGCAAAACGAAATTCCAAACGGCGGAAAACTCAGAAAAAGAAGAATGCCTGAAAAAATGGAAGCTATAATGGGAAGATACTTTTTCACGGCAGATTCCGGTTGTTCAAAGATCGAAGAAAAGAACGTCCGGAACGTTTTCCCAGCCGTTCTTTTGGGCGCGGAGAACCAGTACATCACGGATATGGCCGGGCAGTTGACGCGATATCCGGCGATTACGGACAAACTGCATCAGTCGCGGAAGACCTTTTACGCCCAGTGTGCCCCGCCCGTTTGATTTTTTCCAAACATTGGAAACTTTTTC
>JBAYVX010000032.1:0-12608 GCA_041674365.1 Kiritimatiellales bacterium
ACCGCTCCGGTCACGATCAGCTGCGAAAAGAACGAGACACCGCCGACCCCGCCGAGAGCGCTTTGGCCAAAAATCCCGGCGGCAATCCCTCCCCACGCACCGCAAACCCCGTGCAGCGGCCAGACTCCAAGCACGTCATCGACCTGCCACTTGACTGTTTCTGTTTCAAAAAGAAATACGAAAAGTCCGCCCGCGACAACGCCAACCACCAAGGCGCTGACGGGATGATAAAGATCCGAGCCGGCGCACACCGCCACCAGACCGGCCAACGCGCCGTTATGCACAAAGCCGGCGTCATTTTTTGAAACCAGCATAGCGGTAATCGTCCCTCCGACCATTGCCATCAGCGAATTGATCGCCACCAGACCGGAAATGGCTTCAATTGAACCGGCACTCATCACATTAAATCCAAACCAGCCGACGATCAGCGTCCAGCTGCCCAGTGCCAGAAACGGTATGCTGCTGACCTTGATGGAGTTGGTTTCATAGCGCTTCAGGCGCGCACCAAGCAGCATAATCGCCGGCAACGCCAGCCAGCCGCCGACTGCATGTACCACCACGGAACCCGCATAGTCATGAAACGGCGCGCCGAAGGTCGTCGCCAGCCAGCCGGTTGCGCCGGCCAGTGTGTCTGAAAAACGGCCCCAGAGAGAGCCTTCGATCAGAGGATAGACCAGGCCTACGAAAATGCTGCCCGCCAGCGCGTTGGTCCAGAATTTCGAACGCTCGGCAACCCCGCCAGAGATAATCGCCGGAATACAGGCCGCAAAACCCAACAGCAGAAAAAACTTCACATACGCAAACCCGTGATCGGCCGCCAGCGTTTCAACCGGCACCAGGAAGGAAACACCGCGCGCAATCGGATAGCCGATCAGGAAGTAAATGATCGTCGAAAAACCCCACTCGCAAATGATTTTGTTAAGCGCATTCACCTGATTTTTTCGGCGGACCGAACCGACTTCCAGAAAAGCAAACCCGCCGTGCATCGCCAGAATCATCACCGCACCGAGCAGAATGAACAGCGTATTGGAAGACTGAGTCAATTCATCCGGTGCGCTGTCCGCCGCCTGTGCAGTACCGGTCAACAGAATCGCCGACAAAACCGTAATAAATAACAGCGCCAATCTTCTTTTAAACCACATATTTGTTTCCCTCCGTTTATTCGCTGCACCGCTCCTGTTGCCGCACAAACAAAAATGTTTTTGCTCCGGCATAAAATAGAGGAAAAGGAAAAGCACGTTTTATGCCCTTCATGAAAAGCACGGCGGAAACAACAAACCTTAATGCTTTATAATTAGTTGATTATAGATATTATCCGCCTGAATAATGGGCACTATATAAGAGCTACAAGATACAGATTTGTATTCATTGATGAATCAATAAGACAAAAGTGGATCGTTGGATTACCGGTTTGCATCACCGTCATCTTTGCACTTCAATACGAAATCCCACGGCAATTTCAATCGAACCCTTTATTTTTCCGAACCTTGGAGCTGGCGAGGCTGGATTACAGATTTTTTCCAAACATTGGAAAAACGGAAGCTGCCCAGACTTATGCAAGTGTGAACAACTTCCAAGGATTGGAAGCTTCGAGAGTTATGAGATGAAGAGATTGGCGCCGGAGCGGCTGAGGTGGTCGATATACATGGCGACACCACCTTCTTCGACTCCGTCGATCAGTTCTTCCCGTTTGATGCCCATCAGATCCATGCTCATGGTGCAAACGACCAGTTTGACGCCGCTGAATTTTGCCTGGGCGATCAGCTCCTGAAGCGTCATGACGTTTTTGTGTTTCATGATGCCTTTGATCATCGCCAGACCCATGCCCGCCATATTCATTTTGGAAAGCGGTAGCTTGTTCGCACCTTTCGGCATCATGATGCCGAACATTTTTTCGATCAGGTTTTTCTTCGCAACGACCGGGCCGGACTTACGCAGAATGTTAATGCCCCAGAAGGTGAAGAAGAGCGTCACTTCATAGCCCGCCGAGACGGCGCCGTTGGCGATGATGAAGGCGGCCATGGCTTTGTCAAAATCGTTGCAGAAAACGACATTGGTCATCGCCCGTTTTCCAGACATTGGAATCCCGCCTGCAGCATGCGCACGCTTGATGACCGTGGCACGGTAAGCGCCCTTTTCAGCCGGTTCGATCGAGGCCAGTTCATGTCCGGTGGTGTTGCACCAGGCGGGCACATCGGCGACAAAGCCGGGATCGGTGGCGGTGATGCAAACCGCTTCGCCTTCTTTCAGTTCGTCCAGCGCGTTTTTGAGCTGGAGGATCGGACCGGGGCATTGCTGGCCGCAGGCATTAATCGTTTTAACAAGTTTCATGGTCGGCTCCTTTTTAACATCTTCGTAATCCGAATCGCTTCCGGGCTTATGGTCTTCGGGCATCTCGTCGACAGAAATACCGGTTGTGCGCTGGTAGGTGATGTACCCGCCGGTGAGATTGCGGCAGTTGAATCCGTTCTGCGTTAACATGCGGCAGGCAAGATAACCACGAACCCCGACACGGCAGAAGACAAGGTATTCCTTTTCTTTGGAAAGCTCGTCCAGCCGGTCGCGCAATTCATCGATCGGAATGTTCTTCGATCCGGGAATAGTTCCTGCAGCGACCTCTTCCGTTGTGCGCACGTCAAGCAGCTTGCTGTGCGGTGCCGGATTGATGATATCTTCGACCTGACAAAGTTTTACGTCGCCGCGCAACACGTTCGCCGCAACGAACCCGGCAAAGTTGACCGGGTCTTTTGCTGAACCAAACGGCGGCGCATAGGAAAGTTCCAGTTCTTCGAGGTCGTACACGGTGAGTCCGGCGCGAATGGCGACAGCAAAAACGTCGATGCGTTTATCCACACCATCGGCACCGACCGCCTGCGCACCGAGCACTTTGCCGCTCTGCGGATCGAAAAGCATTTTGATGCTGAGCGATGCGGATCCGGGATAATACGAGGCGTGGCTGGACGGATGGACATAGATTTTTTCAAAAGCAATCCCCGCGCGACGGGCGGCTTTTTCGCTCAGGCCGGTCATACCGATTGCAAGATTGAACACCTTGCAGATGGCAGTGCCCTGCGTGTCTTTATAACGCGAGTCGCGGACGAAGATGTTGTCGGCGGCGATGCGTCCCTGCCGGTTGGCGGGCCCGGCCAGCGGAATCAGCGCGGGCTGGCGGGTAACGAAGTCGATTACTTCCACGGCGTCGCCGACGGCGTAGATGTTTTCATCCGAAGTCTGCATGCGGTCATTGACTTTGATGCCGCCGCGCGGGCCAAGCTCAAGGCCTGCCGCTTTGGCGAGCGCCGTTTCGGGCCTCACACCGATGGCAAGAATCGCTACGCCGGTTTCCAGTGTTTCGCCGGAGCTCAAAGCCAGCTTCAATCCTTTCGCGGATTCGCTGAAACCGGTGACGGAGGTGCCGAGGCGCAGATCAACTCCGTTGAGGGTCAGTTCCTGATGAAGAATCGAAACCATTTCGGGATCCGCCGGACCCATCACCTGCGGTGCGAGTTCAATCAGCGTGGTTCCAACGCCGCGCCTGCGCAGCGCCTCGGCCATTTCAAGACCGATGTAGCCGCCGCCGATCAAGGCGGCGTGCGTTTTGCCGTCGAGCGCCTGAATAATGCGATCCATGTCCTCCATGTTGCGAAGTGAAAGGACGTTCGGGTTGTCGATGCCGGGAATCGGCGGACGGATCGGTTCGGCACCGGGACTGAGAACGAGACTGTCGTACGACTCGCGATAGACTTCGCCGCTTTCAAGGTTTTTGATTTCGACTTCTTTTTTCTCCGGGTCAATCGCGGTGACTTCATTGCGCGTCCGCACGTCGATGCGGAAACGGGTGCGGAGCTGTTCCGGCGTGGTGACCAGCAGGCGGTCGCGGTCGGCGATTTCGCCGCCGATATGATACGGCAGTCCGCAGTTCGCAAATGAGACATAAGGCCCGCGTTCGAGAAGAATAATTTCAGTTTCTTCGCTCAAACGCCGCGCGCGCGCCGCCGCGCTGGCGCCGCCGGCGACTCCTCCGATAATAACAATTTTTTTTGCTTCCATGATGAAAACCCCTTCAGGTTAATCCTTAAAATGCAGAAAAGTGCGCAGGTGTTTGTGCATACAGTCGAACAGCTTCAGAAAATCGGGATTCTTCAGCGCGCAGTATTTCTGTGTTCCCTCCTTGCGGATGGAAACCAGTCCCTGCTGACAGAGAATCTTGAGCTGCTGCGACATCAGCGACTGACTGCAATCCAGCTGCTCAAAAAGTTCTGTGCAGGTTTTTTCACCGTCAGCCAGCAGCTCGATCACACCCAGCCGCACCGGATGAGCCAGCGCCTTCAGCACCTCGGCCGATATTTCCCGTTCCTGATTATTCATTGTTCCTCCAATGTAAACATTAATAAATTATAATGTTCTAATTTTAAGACAATCTAAAACGCCAACTTTCTTTTCCCAATGTTTGGAAACCCCGGCGTCGTTTTTTCCAAACATTGGAAAAATCGACTCGCCTCATCGCCGCATCCGGACTAAAAAGCCCCCCTATGCAACCGCCTGTCAAAAAACTGTCCTGGAAACCCGGCAACATGCTCTTCCCCGTTCCGGCGGTGCTGGTGAGTTGCGGGGGAACCGGCGGGTGGAAACCAAACATGATCACCATCGCATGGGCCGGAACGGTCTGTAGCAACCCGCCGATGCTCTCCATCTCCGTCCGGCCCGAGCGCCATTCCTACAACATTATCCGCCAGACCGGCGAGTTTGCGGTGAATCTCCCCACGGTCAAACAAACCAAGGCGACCGACTGGTGCGGTGTCGTTTCAGGGCGCGAATACGATAAGTTTGAAAAAACCGGTCTGACTCCCGCCTCCGCGCTGGAGGTCAGTTGCCCGATTGTTCTGGAGTGCCCGGTCAACATTGAGTGCAAAGTCCGACAGACCATTGAACTGGGCTCCCACGTCCTCTTCATCGCCGAAGTCGTCGCCGTTCAGGTATCGGAAAACCTGATCGACGCGAAAGGCAAGCTCTGCCTCGAAAAGGCCGGACTGATCGCCTATGTCCATGGCGCATACGTCGCACTCGGTTCCTACCTCGGCCACTTCGGATTTTCCGTACGCAAGAAAAAGCAGACCGCCAAAAAAACTGCGGCTATAAAGAGGAACCCGAATGAAAGAAAACAGCGTAAACCCCGGACGTGAACACTGGAGCGGCCAGCTTGGCTTCATCCTCGCCGCAGCCGGATCCGCCATCGGCCTCGGCAACATCTGGCGCTTCCCATACATCACCGGCGAAAACGGCGGCGGCGCGTTCATTCTGGTTTACCTGCTCTGCGTAGCATTCGTCGGCCTGCCGGTCATGATCTGCGAAATCACCCTTGGACGCCACACTCAGCGCAACCCGGCCGGATGCTTCGCCCAGCTCACCCCGAAATCCTCGGTACTGTCACACTTCCTCGGCGGCGGCATGATCCTCACCGGCATCGCCCTGCTCTTCTTCCACTCTTTTGGCTGGGGTATCGCCGCGCTGGTGCTCGGCGGACTGGTCTTCTGGCAAAGCTGGCGGCTCGTCGGTCTCATGGGCGTCCTCACCGGATTTCTGATTCTCTCCTACTACAGCGTCGTCGGCGGCTGGGCCATCGGCTACGCCATTAAAGCAGCGGGAAACCATCTCGCATTCACCGGAGTTGAACAGGCCCAGGAAACGTTCGACAACTTTGTCAGCAGTCCGTTGCCGGTCATTGGCTTTCATTTTTTCTTCATGCTGCTCTGCGTCGTCATCGTTTACAAAGGCGTACAAAAAGGAATTGAAACCGCCTGTAAAGTCATGGTGCCGCTGCTCTTCATTATCATGCTCGTGCTCATTCTGCGCGGACTCACCCTGCCCGGTGCTGATGCCGGGGTTCGGTTCTGTTTCACCCCCGACTTCTCCAAACTCTCCGCACAAGGCGTACTCATCGCGCTCAGCCATGCCTTCTTCACCCTCAGCCTCGGCATGGGCGCCATGATCACCTACGGAAGTTATCTCGGTAAAAATGAAAACATCTTCGGCGCGGCCGTCTGGATCACTGCGCTCGACACCCTCTTTGCCATTCTCGCCTGTCTGATGATTTTCCCCGCCGTTTTCGCCATGGGCTTTGAAGCCAGCGAAGGCCCCGGTCTGCTCTTTCAGGTCGTTCCGGCGGTCTTCAATCAGATCCCGCTCGGACCGGTCTGGGCGGTTCTTTTCTTCCTGCTGCTGCTCATGGCGGCGCTCTCCTCCGGCATCAGTCTGCTCGAAGTCGTCACCGCCTACTTCGTCGACGAACGAAAATGGCCGCGTCACCGCGCCGTCATCGGAACCGGCGCTGTTATTTTCCTGCTCGGTACACTCTGTGCGATCAGCCTGAACAACTGGAACGCCCTGCCCGGCATCCAGGAAGCGGTCACCGCCTGCTTCGGCGGAGCACGCGCCAGCTTCTTCGATCTGATCGACAACCTCACATCCAACTGGATGCTTCCGCTCGGAGGGTTCTTTATCGCCCTCTTCACCGGCTGGGTATGGGGAACCCGCAAAGCGATCGAAGAAATCCGTCACGGATCAAAAAATTTCGCCGACGTCCATCTGCTCACACTCATGGCCGGACTCAAAGACGACCCGTCGCACAACAGCAGTAAACATCCGCTCACGCTTGCCACGCTCTGGGGCATTTTCATCCGCTTCGTCTGCCCCGTCGCGATTTTGATCACCTTCCTCCACACCATTGGCTGGCTGAATCTCACACCGTAAAAAAGTTTGGAGTTCCGCCTTCAGGTGGTTTCGTATCTTCCGGCTAAAGCCGGTACTCCGAACGTTCAAATCAGGCCTCGGCCCAAATTCCTGAAGTGGCCGGAAACAGAAATCCCGGCAGTGAATGCGGCAACATGTTTATAAAGGCTTCTGCTCCGTCTTCCGGAGGTTTGGCGGAAGAAGCTGGAAGTTTCTTTCTTCCTGACGCTCCACGGTCTGATAAAAAGGACATTTCAAGCAGGACGTGAACTTCGTGGCAAAAGTTCCCTGCACTTCGCCGCTGCAAAAGGTTCCGCCAACAACCCAGCAGAAGCGCCCCGCATTTTTCCCTTTATTCGTTCCATCGCACGCCGTGTCTACACTGGCCGGACAGACACCAAGTTTTGCGGCGTTCTCCCCTCCGGGTTCGCGACCGCACTTCATGCATTCCCAGCAGTTTTGTCTCTGTTCACTCATAGTTCTGCCCCTCCTGCTAAAGAATATAGGGTTCAGTGAAAGCTCCCAAGCTTAAACACCTACCTCTGAGGCAGTATCAGATCGCGCCACTGAATCCGAAGATAAGGTCTTTTTGTTTCAACGGCGTTGGCGGACGGCTTCGTAGAGCAGAATCGCGGCTGAAACGGAGACGTTCAGCGAATCATTTTTCCCAAGCATTGGAATTTTTACGTTCATATCCGCGCCGTTTTTCCAAACCTTGGAAAGTCCTTTGTCTTCTGCGCCGACCACTATGGCCATAGGACCTTTCAAATCCACATCGGTATAAACCGCTTCGGCATCCGGCACGGCGGAAAGAATTTTGACTCCCTTCTTCTTCAAGAACAAAACGGTTTCTTCCGACGTCGCTTCGGCGACCGGCAGATAGAACAGCGTGCCGATGCTGGCGCGAATCACATTCGGATTATTCAGATCCGTCGCCGCGTCACAGACGATCACCGCGTTCGCGCCGGCACCGTCGGCCGTTCGCAACAGCGCGCCGAGATTACCGGGCTTCTCCAAACCCTCGGCAACCAGAATCAGCGGATTTTCAGGAAGCTCTAAATCTGCCAGCGTTTTACCAACGAGCGGCCCGACCGCCAGAACCCCGTCCGGATTCTCGCGATACGTAATTTTTTCAAAAACATTTTCTGAACATTGGAACCGGCCAGGCCGGTTTTCAGATTTTGTTTCCAAGCATTGGAAAAATCCGAGGTCGGTTTTCCAATGTTTGGACCCGAGCGAAGCAAGAGAGGCCTCGCAAATGCGAGGCAGTGACCGACGGGAGCGGCAAACTTCATCGCAACACCAGAGCTCGGTTGGCTGCCAGCCGTTTTCGATCGCCCGCGAAACCTCGCGCGCGCCTTCAATAACGGTCAGCCCCTCCGCGCGGCGGGCCGAGGCCTTGCGCTGAAGTTTGGCGATCCGTTTGACGCGCTCGTTTTGTACGCTGGTTATCGTTTCCATCATGCGGAGGATACTTTATCCTGAGCGGCATGAAAATGACGACTGTATTTACGGGTCTGTTGCTCCTCGCGGGAGCTGTCCGTGCCGAAACGGGTCGCCCGGAAGATATCCCCGAGGCCGGACGTATCCGGATCGACGGGAACCTGCACGACTGGAAACGAATCGAATGGACGCCCTTGAATGCGACGCTGGACGGAAATCCGGTAAATATCTCCAATGCGCAGTGGGCGCTTCAGTGGGACGATGACGGCATGCTGTACATCGCAGTGTGCTACGATGATGCCGACATCGTTCTTCAAGACGGCTATGTAAATTCCAACGCACAGGACTGCGTGGAAATCTTTGTGCGCGGCGACACCGGCAGCGAACCGCTGGATTATTCAAAAACACAAGGCAGCGCCCAGCACTATGTTTTCGGACTGGCAAAAAACAAAACCACGGTCTGGAAAAAACTGGCATCCGTGGATCCGTTTCCCATTCACGATCCGGCGGCAGTGGCCGTCAAACTGGAAGGGAAAACTTTCACGTATGAAATCAAAGTGCCGCTTTACGATAAATTCGACAAAGCTTCCCGGCATCGCAGTGAAATTTCAGAAGCGGCGGTGGATTTTGAAATCGGCGCGGACATCGCCATTGTGGATGCCGGAGCGAAGGGTTATGCCGGACGGAAATCGGAAAACACGCTGAGCGACAAAGAGCACGACGCAAACCACATCGCCGAGCACACGCTGGGAGAATAGCCTGTAGGGTGGGCTCTGCCTCCGCGATCACGGATCGCGGCTACAAACACATTAAGCCGTGTAATCACAAACCGACCGCGCCGCGACCAGCGGTTTCACAAAACCGACGACGGCCTGATGGTCGGGATGCATCTGATAAACAAGCAGATCGTCTTCGGTAGAAAATTCGGAAGTTAACGACATGGTTTCGTTTTCCGTGTCAATCCCGACATCAATCACCAACAGTTGCGGAATTTTCCCGTTCAGCGCCATCAGCCGGAGCTTCATTTCCTGTTTCTGCTCGTCCGTCGCCTCCGGCTTCATCGTCCAAACTACAATGTGCTTAACCATGATTCTCTCCAGTTCATCCAGGCAATTTAATCAGAATAATTTCGGACAGAATAATTCTCAAAACTCTAGAATCCCGCCCGAGAAGTAATCATTCTGTCCTTAATTATTCTGATCAAACTCTCCTGCCCATCATTCCGCGCCCTTCGGGGCGCTATACACCAGTTCCATATTTTTCGCGGCGGCAACTTCATCGAGACGTCCGACCGGCGTGGTGACCGGCGCGTGATGCAAGGCGTCCGGATTTGTTTTTGAAAGCTCGAACAGTTCGATCATATCCTTACAGAACGCATCGAGCGTTTCGCGCGTTTCGGTTTCGGTCGGCTCAATCATAATCGCTTCCGGCACGTTAAGCGGGAAATAAATCGTCGGCGCATGATAACCGCGATCGAGCAGTGCCTTGGCGAGGTCGAGCGTATGAATGCCTTCACCAAGGGTTTTGCCGCTGAAGACGCACTCGTGCATACAGCGGCCTTTGGTGACTGCCGCGAAATACGGGCGCAGCTTTTCCTGAATGTAGTTGGCATTCAGCACGGCGCGGTCGCTGGTGGCGCGCAGGCCGTCGCGTCCGAGCATCAGCAGATAGGCGTAGGCGCGCACCAGAATGGCGAAGTTGCCGTAGAACGGCGCGATGTAGCCGATGCTCTTCGGGAAGTCGTAGTCCAGTGTGTACGTGCCGTCTTTGGTTTTGGCCACGCGCGAAATCGGCAAAAACGGACGCAGTTTTTCACAGACGCCGACCGGGCCGGTGCCGGGGCCGCCGCCGCCGTGCGGTGTTGAAAATGATTTGTGCAGATTGAGATGACAGAGATCAAAACCGAGGTCGCCGGGTTTGATGCGTCCCATGATGGCATTGAAGTTCGCGCCGTCATAATACATCAGGCCGTCCACCCCATGTACCGCCTCGATGATTTCCTTCACCTTCGGATTGAACACACCCAGTGTGCTCGGGAGCGTCAGCATGACCCCGGCGGTTTTGTCGTTGAGCGCCGCCTTGAACAGATCGATATCCATGTCGCCGCTGGCGTCGGACGGAATGGTCACCACATCGAAACCGCCGAGCTTCGCGCTGGCCGGATTGGTGCCATGCGCCGAGTCAGGGATAATGATGTGCGTCTTCTTGTTGCCGCGGTCGCGGTGATAGGCCGCCATCATCATCACAGCGGTCAGCTCGCCGTGCGAGCCGGCCATCGGCTGAAGCGTGAACTCGGCCAGACCGGTAATTTCGGACAGCATGCGTTCCAGCGAATAAAGAATCTGAAGCGAGCCCTGTGTCAGCAGTCCGCCGTGACGGAGCTGCGGCCAGAGCGGATGCGTTTCGCACAGATCGGGCAGCGACGCGGCGGCTTCACAAGCGCGCGGATTGTGCTTCATCGTGCAGGAACCGAGCGGATAAAAGTGCGTATCGACCGAATAGTTCAGACGCGACAGTTTGGTATAATGACGTACCACTTCGCTCTCGGAAACCTCCGGCAGTTCAGCCGGAGCGGCACGGAGTAGCTCCGACGGAATCACATCGTGCTCTGAAATGCGGTCTTCTGGGATTCGTATTCCGCCCCGCCCCTTCGAACTTAGTTCATAAATCAGTTTCATAACAAACAGCCTTTTTAACCACTAATCTTCACTAATCAGCACTAATACTTTTTAAACCACGAAAAACACAAAATACACGAAAATCAGCTTTTAACCGCGAATTCACGCCAAATGAACGCAAATTTAAGATTTAACAGATTTTCCCGTTTTAATTTTAACAATATGGTATTTTTGACTTTCTTACGTTAACGTCCCTGACTTCTTTCGAATTCAAAAAGCTCGTGACCATCTGTTCAGAATTCACATTTCTCGGCCCGAGGACAACTTCTCGAATTCCAGAGCAATCAAATTGAAAATCCTTATAAGGCACTATTTTTCCGTCACATATTCGATGCTTACACCCATAACCCACTAGATCATTTTCATCCAACTGAACGAGCAGTCGCCACTCCCGCTCTTCGGAGAAGCCCTCATCTTTCAACAGAAAAGTTTCAGGGAAAAAATTCATTGTTTGACCGCGCAACTCGTTATATGCATCGAGTCTCTTATTGTTTTCTTCAGCAGAGACGCCCCTCTCAGAGAGTAGTCTTAACCCACCTCGATCGACCGCATCCTTCATTTTTTTAAACACAGGCCCCATTAATTCTTTTTGCTTATCGTGATCGTATTCGATCTGTGCAAACTGCACATACGCGGTTTTACAACAGAGCTCTTTCCGATCAACGAACTGTTCCAGACATCTCTCTGAGAACCCAATTGCAACTCCTGAAGCATTGTCCGCATACCCTCGCCATTGACTTAGCAAATCATCCTGAGCAGACAGACAAAAACCCAATGCATGGCAATTTTCCTCAACTCCTTTTATATACTCCACCAGATCGTCCATTTTTACGGACTCTTTCTCAGCTAGATCTTTAAAAATTCTAGAGACGAGCTTCCCCTCCGTTTTGTCATTTGAAAGCGCAAGTGAGGACAGCCTTATCGACTTATTGTTTATGATCGAGCAAAACGCTTCGTTCGAACAATAGTGATAAAATAGATCGTCTTCTTCCATAACATCCCCTGATCGTTTTTATATTCGCGTTAATTGGCGTTCATTCGCGGTTCACTACTTTTTCCAATGCTTGGAAACTTTCCCTTCAAATTTTCCAAACCTTGGAAGTTCTGTAGCCGCGCACGGCGGGCGCGGTCATCGCCCGCACCTACAGCTTTCAAACCCTGGAAACTCCCATTATCCATCTGCGGTTATCTGCGTAATCTGCGGTTAAAACTCTCGTTCAGATCAAAAGCGGCGATACGGAATACCTTCTATCGCCGCACTCCAAAATTTCAGGTTTCTAGAGCATGGACTCCAATTTAGCGGCTAAAATGTCGATTTCCTTCTTCGTTCGTTTTTCGGTGCAGGCGACGAGCAGAACGTTTTCCATTCCTTCATAATAGCGGCCCGCCGGGAAGCCGGCGGCGATGCCTTCGCTGATCAGCTCGCTGACGACTTCGCCCGCGTCTTTCGGAAGCTTGAGCGCGAACTCGTTGAAGAACGGTTGGTCGAACAGCGGCTCGACGCCCTTGATCGCTTTGAGGCGCGTCCAGGCATACCCGGCGCGGTCCATGCACTGGCGGGCGACATCGGCGAAGCCATCCTTGCCGAGCAGCGAAAGATAAATCAGCGAACGAAGCGCGCAGAGCTGCATGTTGGTGCAGATGTTCGACGCGGCTTTTTCGCGGCGGATGTGCTGTTCGCGGGCCTGCAGCGTCAGCACATAGCCGCGCCGCCCTTCCCCGTCTGTTGTTGCGCCGACGATGCGGCCGGGCATGTTG
>JBAYVX010000033.1:0-12513 GCA_041674365.1 Kiritimatiellales bacterium
GGAACGCGCATTGCCTATAAAGTCGGTATCATTACCTCGCTCATTGCCATTCCGATCGGCGTTTTCTTCGGCTGTCTCGCGGGCTATTTCGGCGGAAAGGTGGACAGCTTTGTGGTTTGGCTTTATTCCACCGTCGCCTCCATGCCGGGGCTTCTGTTCATTCTCGCCATCGCCATGGTGGTCGGGAAGGGGCTTCTTGGTATTTATCTCGGCATCGGCTTAACGACATGGGTCGGGCTTTGCCGTTTAATCCGGGGCGAAGTCATTAAACACAAAGAGCAGGCTTATGTGCAGGCGGCTAAAGCGCTCGGATTCAGTTGGCCGCGCATCCTTTTCCGTCACATTCTGCCGAATGTCTTCCATGTCATCATCGTCACCTTCACACTGCGCTTTCCGGCGGCAGTCAGCACGGAAGTGTTCATGAGCTTTCTCGGCATCGGCGTCGTCAGCGAGCCATCGTGGGGCGTCATGATCAACAGCGCGCGAATGCGGCTCTGGCAGGGCGTCTGGTGGGAAATGACCTTTGTCACGCTGGCCATCTTCGGCCTCGTTCTTGCCTTCAACCTGCTCGGCGACGCTCTGCGCGACGCCCTCGACCCGCGCCTGCGGACGGAGGGAAGTTGAAAAAATATGGAGTGCGGCGGCTTGCCGCCGCTTTCTGAAAGCGGAGCTTGTTCCGCGTTTTGCTATTCCGTAGCAAGCTTCGGAAAACAAAGCGCAGGCAAGCCTGCGCAGTCCAAATCTTTTAAAAGGATTTTGCCCTTTCGGCTCGCCCTTGCTAAAAACATCCTGTGAGCACCGCTATCGAAAATTATTCACGGGAGTCTTGTTTGAAAAGGTATCGAATTGTATCCGCTGTGTTTCTGCCCGTCTTGTCCACACTTCTGGCTTTTGCTGTTTTTTCCAGCTGGCTCCGGTGTCAGGAGAGTTATAAGGATCATAAAGGGCGTCAGGCTCTCCGCTATACACAGCAGGACTCTTTATGGAAGAAAGTGGATCAGGGAACCTTTCTTGCCTTGAACGGCACAATGAAAAATAATGCTGTTGCGCAGGTACTGTGGGGGGTAACCAATCACCGTGCGTTCGATCTTTTTGCCGCCGCATGGATGGTTATACTCTTTTTGATTTATTATGTCCGTAATCCGCGGAATGAAGACCGGGTTGCTCTTGTGCAGTTCGGCCTCTATATGACGGTCACACTTCTGTTTGTCTCTCTCATCTCCGAGCTGACCATTCACTTTCAGCGCCTTTCACCAGCGGAAACGCAAGGGTTGAGGGAACGGGCGATTCTACTGCCGGATTTGACGGAACTGATCACTTGGCAGGTTAAAGTCGGATCAAACAACAGCTTTCCCGGCGACCACGCCATGGTGCTGATGTTTATCGGTTCTTACATCATCTGGCGCTTGCGTTCATGGTATGGCTGGGCGGCCGTCTTCGGCATGGTTGTTTTTGCACTGCCGCGGCTGGCAGGCGGCGGCCACTGGCTTTCCGACATTTTGGCGGGCAGTCTGTTTTTCTATCTCTGTTTTTTCCCGTTGTTTATGTTCCGTCCGCTTCGCGAACGGGCTCTCGTTCTGCTGGAAAAACCTGCCGATCGAATATACCGGATGCTGAGTTTCTTCGAAAAGAAATCGTAGCCGGTTCTACATTTTTCCAAACCTTGGAAACTAAAAACTTAGTTTTTCCAAGATTTGGAAACTATTCCGCCGGTTTTTCCAAGGTTTGGAAAAGCGAGAGGTTACCACTGAGTTTGTCTTCGAATTCGGCACGGCGGCGCGCTTCGAGCGGGTTGGGTTTGCCGGCAAGCAGGGCCTTGATGGCGGCGATTTCGTCGCTGGAGAATTTCGCGCCGCGCAGGATGTGCCGCTCGAATGATTCGTAGGCGAGGGGGCAGACGGCTTTGACGATCTGCGCAATCGCGCGGGCGTATTCCTGAATTTCCCATTGGGCGTGCGAGTCCATGCGCAGTTTCAAAAAGTGCAGCATGTTTTTGAGATCCATTTGCCAGTACCACTCGGTGTACATGGAGAGCGGCAGGTTGATACGGGCGAGTTCGCGGGCGATGCCGTCGTTTAAAATTTCGCTGTAATTGGCGTAGGACGATGACTGATCCTGTTTGAGCAGTTCGAGGACTTTATCCTGCAGTTCAACCGGGACAGTTTCTCTTTCGCGGCCCTGTTTATTGTCCACACTTTGCAGGCTGATCTGTTCGCGCGGCGGCAGGTAGAATTCGTCTTTCATGACGCTGTAGCGGCCGGAGATTTCATTGAGACGCGCGGTGCGGTGGCGGATCCACTGACGGGCGACGAAGATGGGCATTTTGCAGTGCAGCTCAAAAATGACGTGTTCGAAAGGGGAAGTGTGTTCGTGGCGCAGGAGATAGTCAATCAGTCCGGCGTCCTGCCGGATGGTTTTGGTGCCTTCGCCGTAGGAGACGCGCGCAGTCTGAACGATGCGGGCGTCGCCGCCCATATAGTCAACTAAGCGGACAAATCCGTGGTCGAGAACTTTGATTTCCTGATCGAGCAGTTTTTCAGCTTTCGGAACAATGATGTGCGCCATTCAAAACCTCCATGGGGTAGCAAGACGGTGGATGATGAATTAATGGGGAGCCTGATTCAAACAATTTGAAGTGTAAGGTTGACAGACGAGATATTAAGCGCATCATATTCGCATCATATAAACAAAAAGTTGTTCATATTGGTGATGCGCTATGGGAACGTTTGAGGGAACAGGAATAAAAAATCTGAAGCTGCGCAGTGGAATCTACTACTGGCGGCAGAAGATTGACGGCGTTCAGTACTCTGAATCGCTTCAGACGGGCGACAAGGCCGAAGCCCTCCAGCGTATGGCAGAAAAAATAAAAGCCGTGCAAAGCGGGGAGATTTTAAAGGAGAAAAAAATGACGAAGCAACAGGATACAAGTACGGGGTGGGTAGATTTCTGGCCGCAGCTGAAGGTGCTCGACTGTACTGTTCGTGACGGCGGGCTGATGAATAATCATCTGTTCAGCGATAACTTTGTGCACGGTGTACACCAGGCGCTGGTTTCCGCTGGCGTGGACTACATGGAAATCGGCTACAAAGCTGACAAAAAACTTTTCAGCCCCGATGAGTACGGCATCTGGAAATCCTGTACGGAAGATGCTCTGAACCGCTTTTTTGGCGATGAGAACCCCGGCATTAAAATCAGCGTAATGGTGGATATCGGGCGAACCGATGAGAATGACATTAAGCCTTGCGATCAGAGCGCGATCGATTTAATCCGTGTGGCCTGTTACATCCACCAGATTCCGTCCGCTCTCGATATGGTCAAAGCGGCCAAGGACAAGGGCTATGAAGTTTCCGTCAACCTGATGGCGATTTCCACGGTGCCCGAATTTGAACTGAATAAGGGGCTGGAACTGATCGGCAAAAGCGAAACCGACATGGTGTATCTTGTCGACAGCTTCGGCTCGCTCTACTTTGAGCAGATCGGCGACCTGATGCGCCGCTATGTGGATGCGATGGGCGAGGGCAAGCAGGTCGGCATTCATGCGCATAACAACCAGCAGATGGCCTACGTCAACACCATCTTTGCCGCTATCAACGGCGCGACGATGCTCGACTCAACCATTGACGGCTTTGGCCGCGGTGCGGGCAACTGCCCGACCGAGTTGCTGCTGGGCTTCCTGCGCAATCCGAAGTTCAAGCAGCGCCCGATCATCGAGGCGGTTGAAAAGTGGACACAGCCGTTGCGTGCGACGGTCGACTGGGGCTACAGCATTCCGTACATGATTACCGGACAGATGAACGAACATCCGCGTGCGGCTATGAAACTGCGCGAGAGCGGCGAGAAAGATCAGTTTGTCCGTTTCTACGACGAGATCACAGGCCAGTAATCTGTCAAAACTGAAAGCCCCTGCTTGCAAACAGCAGGGGCTTTTTCTATCTTCCCACCTTCTCACGAAGCCGGAGTGGCGGAATTGGTAGATGCACTGGACTCTCCGCCTCGGCGGATCTGCCGGAGGCAGAAAAATCTTCCGGCTGACAAGTGAGAAAAATGCCGCCGGAGTGGCGAAATTGGTAGACGCAGCAGACTCAAAATCTGCCGATAGAAATATTGTGAGGGTTCGAGTCCCTCCTCCGGCACCATTTCTGAAATGCAGGAATGGTGCTGTCACGACGGAGCCTTGGCAAGGC
The DNA here is from genome assembly GCA_041674365.1 of Kiritimatiellales bacterium. Lineage (GTDB taxonomy): Bacteria > Verrucomicrobiota > Kiritimatiellia > Kiritimatiellales > Tichowtungiaceae > Tichowtungia. Next base: position 4,185 of record JBAYVX010000033.1, read on the forward strand.
AAGACCGGATCTGGTTCAATCAGATTTTCCAGAGTTTGGAAAAGTTTTTTTTCCGGTTCCTATCGGTCACTGCCCCGCATTCACGGGGCCTCTCTCGCTGCGCTCGGGTTCAAGGTTTGGACCTGAGACGGAGTCGAAAGTGCTTTTTGTGCTCACAAAAAGAAGCGAAGCGGCAAAATCGACTTTCGCTGACGGCTGGAAAGCCTTATACCTTGGTCATGCAAAATTTTATCTTGGATACCAACGTCCTTCTTCACGATCCCACCGCCATCCACCACTTCAAAGAAAATCATGTGATTATTCCGTTGAAGGTGCTGGAGGAGATCGATCAGTTTAAACGCGAACTCAGCGAGCGCGGGCGCAATGCCCGAACGGTTTCGCGGGCGCTTGATGAGCTGCGCAAGCAGGGCCGGCTTTCTGACGGCGTGGCGTTGGAGCACGGTGGAACGATTCAGGTGATTTTTGCGGACAAGAATAATCCGTTTGCGGTTGGTCTTTGCGCCGACGATCTGATTTTGACGCTGGCGATGGATTTACAGAAGGCCAAGCCGGACGTGAAGTGCACGGTAGTGAGTAAGGATATTAATCTGCGCTTGAAAGCGGATGCGCTGGGGTTGGAAGCCGAGGACTATGAAAACGGGAATACCCGTGAAGCCGATGAAATGTATACCGGCCAGACTGTGCTGGAGGCCGATTCGGAGGCCATTAATTTTTTTGCGCGCGAGGGACATGCCGTGATACCCGGCATGGAAGAACTTTTTGCTAATCAGTATGTGACGCTGCGCAATCCTCAGGATCCGAAACAGACGATGCTGGCACGCTATGATGCAGAAACGCACCGGCTAATGAAGCTGCTGACGACGGGCGAGGGCGCGTCGATTGTTCCGCGTAACCGGGAACAGCGCTTTGCAATGGATGCTCTGCTGAACGATAAAATCAAATTGGTGACGCTTTCGGGCAAGGCCGGAACCGGAAAAACACTGCTGGCGATTGCCGCCGGTTATCATCAGGTAATGGATACGAAGTATTACAAGCGCCTGCTGGTTTCCCGTCCGATTTTCCCGATGGGGAAAGACCTCGGCTATCTCCCCGGCACGCTCGAGGAAAAGCTGGATCCCTGGATGCAGCCGATTCATGACGCATTGGCGCTGATTGTTCATACCCGGCCCGGCACTTCGCCGAGCAAGAAAGGCGGCGACCTGCTGGCCTCCAACCCGCTGATCGATGTGGAACCGCTGACCTATATTCGCGGACGAAGCATTCCCAACCAGTTTATGATTGTGGACGAGGCGCAGAATCTTACTCCGCTGGAGGTCAAAACCGTGATTACCCGAGTAGGGCACGATACCAAGATTGTGCTGACCGGCGACCTCTATCAGATCGACAACCCGTATGTGGATAGCCTCTCCAACGGGCTGAGCGCGGTGGTGGATAAGTTCCGTGGCGAGCCGCTGGCGGCGCACATGCTGCTGACCGAAGGCGTCCGTTCCGATCTGGCTGAAAAAGCGGCCAACCTGCTGTAGCAGCAGGAAATCAAAATGACGAAATACCCATGCACGAAGGAAGGGCAAGATTCGAAGCCCCCCCCCAATGACGAATGGAAACAGATCGGTCGCTGTTCGGGTATTTTGGTTTAGAAATTCCTTGGGTATTTGGGTCTTTCGTTATTAGTCATTTACAATAGCATCTTGTTTTTATTACCGTTTTCCGCCTTTAAAGGCAGATTTAGGAGAAGCGGATATGCTGTTTGGCCAAAGCATGAAAAAGGTTCTCGCTGAGCGGGGTTATCATCATTGCAAAGGGGATGAAGAATTCACCCGGCATGGCGACTACGCCCGCAATATCCAGTATGCCTTCTCCAAAGAATTCAAAAATGCTCATGAAAAAATAGTGGACATCATCTTTCTCGGTGTGGATGTGCTGAGCGGAAAACTGATCATCGGCTTCTTTCGCGAAAATGTGTCGATCGAAAACGGTATTCTGGAAAACTCAGACACGAGTATAGCGTTATCGAAATTTTCGATTGAAGAGTTCGAACGACAGCTCGCCCGGCTGATTCCGGAGGGTGACCCGCTTCGAAGAGTGTCCGCACATCGAGAAACATTTTAGCTTAGAAAACGAGGGAACAGAATCATGATGGAAGCGCAGAAACTTTTTGCTGAACGGATCGGTGGCGAAAACTACGGGTTATCGACCGAAATCTATAAATTTGAAAAAATCAAACGCGCTAAAGCCAAGGCGCGCAAAATGCACCCGGATCTTGAGATTCTTGACTTCGGCGTCGGCGAACCCGACCAAATGGCTCCCGCGCCGATCCGCGAAGCGCTGAAGATCGAAGTGGATAAACCGTCCAACCGCGGCTACTCCGACAACGGCATCCCGGAATTCAAACAGGCCGCCGCCGACTACATGAAAAACTTCTTTGGCGTTGAGCTCGATCCGGCGACCGAAATCAACCACAGCATTGGCACCAAGCCCGCGCTCGCCATGCTTCCGCTGGCCTTCGTCAATCCCGGCGATGTCATTTTCCAGACCGTCCCCGGCTATCCCGTCATGGCCACCCACACCAAATACCTCGGAGGGCAGGTCGTTGATATTCCGCTGCTCGAAGAAAACGGATTTCTTCCGGACCTTGGGAAAATCGATCCGGCACTGGCGGATCGCTGCAAACTGTTTTACATCAACTATCCCAATAATCCCACCGGCGCAGTCGCCACGGACGAATTTTTTGATGAACTGATCGCTTTCGCGAAGAAGCACAACATCCTCATCGTACAGGACGCGCCGTACGCTACGCTGGTCTATGACGCTCCGCGCAAATCCATCCTGCAGCGCCCTGGTGCCAAAGAGTGCGCCATCGAACTGCACTCCATGAGCAAAGCCTACAACATGACCGGCTGGCGCCTTGCTTTCTTTTGTGGTGCCGCCTGGGCAGTTGACGCACTGGCGATGATCAAAGACAACTGCGACAGCGGACAGTTCAAGGCCATTCAGCACGCCGCCTGCGCGGGCATCGCCGATGCGAGTCTTGCAGAGGGCATTCGTGACCACTACGAAAAACGTCTGCGCCGCATGGTCGAAGTTTTGAAAGGCGTTGGGTTTAACGCCAAAATGCCCGGCGGCACGTTTTATCTCTACGTCAAAGCGCCCAAAGGCGCAGGAAATGTTCAGTTCAAAAACGCCGAAGAGGTTTCTCTCTATCTCATCGAAAACTTCGGCGTCTCCACTGTGCCGTGGGATAACACCGGACCGTTCATTCGCTTCGGCGCGGTCTTTGAATCGGCCGGTGATACCGACGACGAACGCGTGCTCAACGAACTCGCCGCCCGCCTCAAAAAGGCCGATCTGAAATTCTAAGAGTCACCCGCCGGACTCAGACAAGCAGCCCTCTGTGTTTTTACAGAAAGGCTGCTTTTTTATTTAACAAAGACTGCTTAAATACTTAGAATGACCGGGCATTTTAAAGACGTTACCTTCAATGGGAGGGCAGGGATGTTAAAGAGCATAGCCGGTGTGTTTTTGATGATCATCTGGATGGCGGGATTCGTCTCAGCCGCTGTTTTTAATCCGATTGATGTTTCCGGATGGAATCGGGATATCGTCATTGCCACCAACGAGACGGCGACAACAGGGACCACCGCTGTAATGGACGGTGGAGACGCGAACGGCGGTGCAACCGTTTATTATGAGCAGGGCTTCAACACCTCCTCTCCGACCACCGGCCTGAAGAGCGGTTTACTGCAAAGCGCGATGACATCGGATCTCTGGTTTCGGTTTCAGTCGTTTACGGCGAATAACGCTGTTTATAAGGGTGGAACTCTGACGCTTACGACTGCCGCTGCATATGACCGCATCGCCCTGATTGGTGCAACCGGGAACGGGACCGGCAACCTGACCATCACGTTTAAATATACGACGGGCGAAGATTCCGTATTTGATCCATCCGGCGGAATTGAACAGGACTGGTTTAATGGCAGTGGCATCGCTTATACCGCCAATGGCCGGGTCAGTACGGTGAACGGCGAGTTTACTTTTGTCGACAGCGGGAACCCCCGCCTGTACGAGAGCATTTTTGATATTGATCAAACGCGCCTGCTGCAATCGGTGGTGATTACTGACAATAACGCTGCGAGCACCGATCCCCGCCCTGTGGTGATGGCCATCAGCGGAGAGGCCATTCCCGAGCCGGCATCCCTTGCAATGCTTGGGGTTGTCGTCAGTGCGGGCTTCTTCATCCGCCGCCGGTTTTTAATTTAGAAAAGGAGTAAAGATGAAGCTTAGGCTATTGCTGGCGGGGGTGATATTCTGCGCGGGGTCTCATGCGGCGGTGCTGGTGTCTCACTATGATTTCAATAATGACTCCGTCGGAACGGTACAGGACTCTGCCGGAAGTTATAACGGAACCATTGTGGGCGATCCTGTTTATAGCTTAGATTCTCCGTTGGGCGATTATGCCTTGAATTTTAACGGCGATGACTGGGTTGAGCTGGGTTCCAGTGCCAATTTCAGTTTTGCGAGCATCTCGGTTGCGTTCTGGGCCAAACCGACTGTCGATGGAAATATTTTTCTGGCAATCGGTCAGGGCAGCAGCAACCGGGGATTGATGATACAAACCTACAGCGGGGACATGCTGGCGCAGATGGGAGACGGAACGAATGACTCCTATGATCCCGAAACCGGATTGAGAGCTGCATACACTCCCAATTCATGGATGCATATCGCTGCAACGTTTGACGACACCACGAAACAGGGCATTCTCTACCTGAACGGCGAAGTCGCCAAAACCTTTACGGCTCAAAACTCGATTGACTATGTCGATTCCAACCCGGCGCGTATCGGGAATCATTCCGACCGCAATGGCGCCTGGCTGGTTGGTTCGATGGACGATGTGCGTATTTATAACGGAGTCCTGACATCGGGCGAGGTGTCTGCGCTGGCCATTCCCGAGCCGGCCTCCATTGCAATGCTTGGGTTCGTCGTCAGTGTGGGCTTCTTCATCCGCCGCCGGTTTTTCGATTAGTAATCGCCTTCCTCGCTGAAGGTGATTGTGCTGAGAACCCTGCCGGCATCCTCCGGCAGTAAGGAAGACGTATTTCATCAATTCATCGCGAGGGGTTCGTTGTGAGAGCAGTTTTTCGTAATTGTACTTATCGTTCAATCGGGTAAAACTATTTACATCAAAGTGATTTTGGGGATTCGTTTGGGGGTGCTTGAGGACGTTGTTCTGCCGGGGCAGGATCTCAAGTGGGAGAGAATATGAAAAAAACGTTTGGCGTGATTGTTTTGTTGGGGATTGCTGCCGCAGTGAGGGCGGCGACATGGGAATCTTTTGGCGACTGGGCATTTACGAATCTGGTGTCTGAGAACGTTTATGATACGACTGTCGGATGGTACTTTTCCAGTGAGGGCGGACTGTCCGGTCAGCAGATCAATGGGGTCAGTTTTTCAGGTGTTACCGTTGGCGAGACAGAAGGATCCGGTTCAAGTGGAATTCTTTCTTGGGGCGGTGCTGCCGGGTACAGCTTGGCCGGTTATTTTTACTGGGGGGCATCCTATCCCGTTCAGAATGCCATGAGCGTCGGTGGGCTTTGGAGCCAGTCTGACTTACGCATGTCTTTGGATTTGGATATTGCAGCCGGGACGGACTATATCATCGAACTGGTGTCGTTACAGCCCTCGGGTAGCAGCAGCAGTCGCACTTTCGATCTGTATGTCGACGGGGCGCTGACGATCAACGATTATTATGTTCCGGCAACTGATCCCTTCAATGTGTGTGTGAAAGTCTATGGCACCAGTGATGGGAATGTGGATTTGGACTTCACGGCGGGAAGTTACGGGGATCCGGCGCCAGCTTTTTCGATTATTACAGTGACGCAGATTCCGGAGCCGGCTTCCATCGCAATGCTTGGGGTCGTTCTCGGTGCAGGCTTCTTCATCCGCCGCCGGTTTTTAGTCTAGCTCGTTCAACGTGATTCGATTGAGAACCCTGCCCGCATCCTCCGGCAGGGTTTCTTTGTTAAAGAAGCGGCGCAGAATTTCCAAACATTGGAAACTTTCCTGCAACTGTTTTTCCAAACGTTGGAAAGCCAGATGCTCCAGTTCCGCTTTCTGCATGATTTCAACCAAATGTGCGTCGCCGAGTGCATTCTGTCCTGCATGGGTCGGAAGTCGTCCCAGAATTTTCAGCAGCTCGCGGCATTTCTCGTCCGGCAGAGAATTCAGCAGCTCTTCGCAGAAAAATTCGTAGCAGATCGGCGGACGACCTGCGGGCAGGGCGCAGCCCGTTTCAGTCAGAAATCCGTAGCGGTCGCTATCGAGGGTGTCTTGTTTGTGAAGTAGCCGCAGAAACGGACTCTCCAGCGCTTCCTCGCAAATATCCGCCCGACAGCAGCAGGCCACGGTGCAAAGCCCGCAGACGGGGCCGCACTGCGCACTCACCAGCTCCTGCACGCCGCGCTCCAGCCCGGCATACTCTTCCAGCAGATTTTTCAGACGGCTATTCACGGGAGAGTTTAACCACGCCTTGGAGCGTAGCGGAAAGATAATTTTGCAAAGCAAAATAGTGACCGAAGGGAATGGTTCATCACAACGAATAGGCACGAATATTATTTAACCGCGGATCACGCAGATTTAAACGGATTCTCAGCGCTGTCTTTGAGGGGGGCGTGTTCATTTTATAAATACTTTTTCTACCCACTGACATGAGGCCTGCAAAAGAACTGCTATCAATGGAACGGCGATGCCAGTGAGAATGGCCATAAACATTTTTGTGTTAAACGGCCATTCTCCCATTTCGTTGAGAGATCGCTGAATATCAAACAGTTCGCGAACCTGTTGGACGGTTTCTCTAGATGGATTTTCTGCTACCTGCTGAAGTGCAGTTTCTAGATGAGCGGAAAACCGAATCAGTCGTTGATGCTTAACCTTGAACATCAGTTTGTGGATTTCCATTTGAGGAAAGAAAAAGAAAACGAGCACAATTGCACCGAAAATGAGATCGGTGACTAGAACAGATGCCGTTGACATACATACTAGACTGTATGAGGCTCCGAAAATGTAGATCAGTACAATCGTGAAAGCGAAGCGTGCCATTAAGGCTCCGACAGCCTTTACGCTGGATAAGGGATGCTGATAAATGGAGATTTTTATGGCATCAATTTTTCCGAGAGCTCTTACCATTAGAGCAATATGCCACATAACATAAAGCATGCTTCCGCCAATAAACTGAACGATTAGAAGGATCGCTAGAAAGGTTAATTTGGGCAAAGTTTCCTTGGGATAAAGCGGAAGGGTTCGTGTCCAATGGAGCATGGCTAGAATGAAACAAACACCGACAATAGACATTCGGCGCGGGTTGAAAATGAGGCGGATTTTTTCAGAATACCAGTCTAGGGTCTGGGCTTCCGGCCAAGATAGAAAACTCATTAACGAAGGTGTGAAGTCCTCAAGTATTTTGGAGAAGCGAACAATAGTGATAGCTAGTATGGCGGGCAACAGGCAGAAAACGATATACGGCCAACAGCAGAAGGGTTTCCCATGTGCAAAGAAAAAAGCCCCGCTCTGAATAGACAATAAAAGCCCAGAGATCAGGATCCACAAAATCGGATATGGCACCCGAAGCAGGGTCGCCAGTTTTTCAGGATATGGAGTTACGATGTAGTCGTACTTATGTTCCGCTGTCATTAAACACCTCCAATTAAGTTGAATGCTGGCGGGCTCTTTAGCAATAAAATGTGAAAATGTAAATATTTGTTTAAATTACAATTTCTTTAATTAACGCAAGAATTTCCTTAAGCCGCGTGGCGGTGGTGCGGGCTTTGAGGCGCGGGTAACGGCCGTCGGGCATGATGGCTTCGCCGTTACGCATCAGAATGATTCTCTCTTCGCTTACGCGAATCGACTGAATTCCAACCTGCGCGGCGGCAATGCGGATGCGGGCAATTTCAAAAAGATTTTTTACGGCGGCGGGCAATTTGCCGAAGCGGTCGGCGAATTCTTTTTTCAGTTCGCGCACTTCGCCTTCGGTGGCGAGCGAAGATATCCGTCCGTAAAGCTTCACGCGCAGGTTTTCTTCGTCCACGTAGGAATAGGGGATGTAAGCCCCGGATTCGCCCGCTGAGGGCAGCGGGCCTACAGAGCGTTTGTCTTTTGTAGGCCGGGTGCCCTCACCCGGCGCAGAGGAGGGTGCGCGGTCGAGAAAATCGAGTTCCACGGCGGCATCGATTAGCGGCGGAACTTTTTTGCCCTGCAATTTGGCGACGCTACGTTTGAGCAGCTGACAGTACAAATCAAAGCCGATGGTGGCGATGTGTCCGCTTTGCTGCGCGCC
>JBAYVX010000034.1:0-12301 GCA_041674365.1 Kiritimatiellales bacterium
AACATTTATATTCCTGCAGTCCTGCATTTTTATCCCGTAACTTCTAAACCCGTCGACCATATTATCTACAACGGTTAGATTGTCACAGGGGGCCAGCACCTCTCCAGTAACGACACCTAGTGCGGATATGCCGCGCCCATGCAGATTCCCCGTTGCCCCCGCCCAGCCATACCCTGAGTTAAAAACCACATTATTTGAGACCACAACGTCAGATATGATCCCGCTCAACTGCCCTGACAGAGCGGCAACTTCAATACCGCCGCCGCTTAGCTGTATTACATTATTGGCTATTAAAATATTCGTTGAATTTCCCGATCCGCTATCATCCCAATGTTCAACCGCGATCCCCCAGTCCCATATCTGATAACATAAATTATTTACAATTTTCCCGTTGCTGTTGCCATTATACACATCGATACCGTTTCCAGCCCTGCCATCCGGCGGCGAATTTAAAAATCCACCGAGATAGGACACTATACAGTTTTCTATTAAAAAATTGTCACAGTGATATAAATCAATACCTCCTGCATAGGTCATTTTCACATGGATATCTTTTACTGTAACGCCGCTTTGTCCTGTTACTCTTATCCCTTGTTTTTTATCAGCAAGCATTATTTTATCATATACCGCTGAAGGGTTTCCCTGGCTGCAGTAGAGATATATCCTGCCGGTGGAACTGCTTATCCAGAATTCCAGATCGTTGTTGAGAGCACCTACACTGACTTCCGGATAGCCGGTATTTTCCTGGCATTCCTCGTCCACGACAAGGGTGCCGACAAATCGGGTACCCCCATCATGCGGGGTATAATATACATTGGGATAATTAGTGGTATTGTAGGCCGTCCATGTCCTGTTTACATAATCAACCCCCCCGTTTATAACCGGCGGGGTATTCCCTGTTCCATACGCGCCTATTGTAATGTTGTCCGCATTATCATTTTCCGTTATTTCAACCATTTCATAGGCGGTCGTATCTCTTTTTTGTAAATATGTGGCCCCATTTGCCCAGGTCACATCAGACCAGTATTTGAGCGGGCTGTTTGTGGTAGTCCCGGTTCCACTTGAAGACACGCTGGGATCTATATAATATGTTTGGGTATCTACACAGACTACAAACGTCAAAGCACCTGCGTAGATTGTAAACGAAAACAATACAGCAACCACACGTTTAAACATTCTCCACCTTCGCATTAATTTGACCGAATCTAGTCCATATTTGACTCACAAAAGATCGGGCTAGAAAACCTATCCGACTCCATATTTCCATTTTTATTTGTCCGCAGCCCCCATGGTTTCTCATCGGATAAATTAAGATTAAGCGCGTCCCCCTTGAATGAAAATATTTAAGCATAGGTTTACACACAAATCGAGTTCATTCGTGTGAATTATATGCCGATGTTTATCAAACCTGTTCGTTTTTCGCCGACGCCTACACATACACGGGTCATATGGGGTAGGCACCTGTTTCATCAATGAAAACAAGACGATTGAGGCTAGGCTGACCAATTTGGCTCTGGCTTCTGCTTGCGAATCAGATATTTGATCAGTCCGCGAAGCTCTTCGGTAAAGTCCGGCTTACTACGCCCGTAAATATGATGCCGACGGGCGATATCACTGGACTGGGTATCATTCCTAGCGAAACATCGTAACGGTCGGTCATTTCCTGTCGGGTTCCTTTCCCGGCATCGTAGGACGCCAAAATCCTTCCACGCAGATCCACCAGCGACGATAGTGTTTTCATACAGGAAAGCCCGTATAAAGACGTCCGTGAAATGCGGTGACAAAATTATTTAAAATGATCTCGTCGGATGAACCACGGCTGTTTCTTCATCCATCCGTTAAAACGGCTGGAACAGCGCATGAAACAGATCATAGCGGCCAGGAAAAACGGAAGTTGCGGCATGACCGGCAGCAGCAGACCGACGACGCCCAGCACCGTAAAAAAAAAGCCGGCTGTCAGCCAGAGGCCGCGATGGAAGGTTTTAAGCATAAACGCTAAAGCATTTTCATGGACATCTGCCCGGGAAATTCAGACCGAGCATCGGGTCGAATCCGAACATGAGGTTCATGTTTTGAAGTGCGTTGCCCGCCTGACCTTTCATCAGGTTGTCAATGTGTGAAATGACCCGTAACCGGTTATTCCGCTCATCGACATCCACAATCAGGTTACAGAAGTTGGTTCCGCTGACCTGTGCCGTACCGATATTCGCTTTATTGTCAAAAATCCGCACGAACGATTTGTCGGCATAGAACGTTTTGTAAACGTCCATCAGCTGTTTGGCGCTCATCGTTTCGTTCAGGTTGGCGTAGAGACAGGAAAGAATGCCTCGGCAGAGCGGCAAAACCTGCGCCGTCATCGTGATCTGAATCGTCTCACCCGCCAGTGTGCTGAGTTCCTGCTCGATTTCCACCATATGCTGGTGTCCGGCCAGTTTATAGGCGTTGATCTGTTCATACCGGGCAGGATAATGGAACGTAGCCGCCGGTTTTTTACCCGCACCCGAAACGCCGGTTTTGCAGTCGCAGATAACGCTCTTCGGATCAATCAGTTTTTCCGCCGCCGCAGGCGCAAGGCCGAGAATACAGCTCACGGCAAAACAGCCTGGGTTTCCGGCCAGTTTCTGTTTCTTACCAAACGGATGAAGTTCAGAAAGTCCATACACCGTTTGCGGCAGCAGTTCCGGCGCAGTATGTGTAGGGGATTTCCCTATAAATGTGGCGTAAGCACTGTATTTTTCGGGCGTCGTGAACCGGAAATCGCCGCTATAGTCCACCACATGAGCACCTTTGGAAAGTTCGGCAGCGGCACTTTGCATGCCGACGCCATCGGGTGTTGAAAAGAAAACGGCATCGTAGGCGTCCTGTGCTTTCGGGTCATCAGGAGTCCGGATCAGTTCGTCACAAAAGCCTTTTAAATGGGGATAAAGATCACTCATCTTCATACCCGTTTCCGTAGCAGCCACCAGACAATCAATCTTGAATTCGGGATGCTGCAAAAGCAGTTCTGTGATTCCCACGCCGCCGTAACCGCCCGCTCCGACAATTTTTACGCTCTTCATTTTAAATCTCCGCTCGCATTGGTTGCGAATCCCGCTAATATAAGCCCTCCTGTAGCAGTGCCAAGAACTAAAAGAAGGGACGCATAGTGAAAATCGGCATCATATCCGATACACACGGTCAGGTTGACCTTGCGCTGGCTGCTGCCCGCGAATTTATTTTTCGCGCAGTGGATGCAGTTATCCATTGCGGCGATATCGGCTCCGATATGGTTCTCACTGAAATGGCTGCACTTTTTCAGGCGCTGGATATTCCGATGTATGCGGTACTCGGTAATTGTGACGTCTACGAGAACTCAACCTATTTCCCTGAAGTCAGCGGCGTAACATTAATGGGTCGCGTGGCTCATCTCACGCTCGCCAACCGGAAAATTGCCGTTTTGCACAGCGACGACGAAGCGCACTTTGAAGCCATCGTCCAGTCCAACAGCTACGACTACGTCTTCCACGGCCACTCTCACGCCTGCCGGAACGAGCAGATCGAAAAAACCCGTGTTGTCAACCCAGGTGCGGCAGGGCGGGGGATGCACCCCTCCTGTGCAATTGTGAACCTTGCCGAAGACGACGTCACTTTTTTTAACATCCGCCGCCACGAATAACATCTTGCTCGTACATTTTGCTGAGGAGCTTAACAAATGAAAAATCCGCCGAAGGCCTATGAAAACATTCCGTTTCTAAACAGTGATCCGGCCCGGCCCGTGCGGCTTCAACTGGAATATCTCCATCCCGAAGTGGTAATGGAAAAGCACAGGATCATGTCCACCATAGTGTTGTTCGGCAGTGCACGGATTCCGTCGCCGGAAGAAACAGCTGCCTGCAAAAACCGCAAACTTGCCGAACTGACTCCGTTTTACGAAGAGGCGCGCAAACTGGCGCAGATTGTCAGCACAGCCTGCCAGACCAACCATGAATGCGAATATGTCATCATCACCGGCGGAGGTGGGGGGGTCATGGAAGCGGGTAACCGCGGCGCACAGGAAGTCGGTTGCAAATCGATTTCACTTAACATCACGTTGCCGCACGAGCAGGAACCCAATCCGTATGTCACCGAAGATCTCTGTTTTCAATTCCACTATTTCAGCATGCGCAAAATGCACTTTTTGCTGCGGGCCAAAGCCGTCTGCATTTTTCCCGGCGGCTTCGGCACCTTCGACGAACTCTTCGAATCGCTTACTCTGATCCAGACCGGCAAGATCAAAAAAATGCCTGTCATTCTCTTCGGTTCCGAACATTGGAAGCGGATCGTTGACTGGGACTATATGACTGAATGCGGACTCATCGGCCCGCACGATCTCGACTTGCTCACCTTCTGCGACACCGCCGAAGAAGCCTGGGGCGCCATCGGCAAGTTCTACGCCTGATTCTTTTTCCAAACATTGGGAAACCAGACTTCACAGTCTCTTCCTGCCCTTTGATTTGACGGCCGATAGGCTTGACGACTAAGTTAGTTGAAATTTCAGCGCAAGGAGTCCTAATGAGCGAGCATCCGGTTGCCTTCATGAGTTACGTTCGATCCGATGATCAGCATGAGAATGGGCGTTTAACTCAGTTCTGTGAACGGCTTGCTGGAGAGGTGCGAATGCAGACCGGGGAGAATTTCCACATCTTCCAGGATCGAAACGACATCGCATGGGGACAGCAATGGAAACAACGGATCAAGGAATCGCTTGATGCTGTTACTTTTCTTATCCCAATAGTCACGCCCGGATTTTTCAAAAGTCCGGCGTGTCGCGATGAATTTGAACAGTTTCTTGAAAGGGAGAAGCAGTTAGGCCGTAATGATTTAATTCTACCTGTCTATTACGTGGAATGCCCGATGTTGAGCAGCGAAGAAAAACGCGAAAAGGATCAATTGGCAAAAATCATTGCCGAACGGCAACGCGTAGATTGGCGGGAACTTCGTTTTGAACCATTTACCGCACCGGTGGTTGGGAAGACATTTGCAAAGATGGCGAAGCAGATTGTCACCGTGTTGGATCGCGAACACTGTTCCTCGCCAACCTTTTCCAAAACACCGGCGCCCGTGAAAAGATCTTCTTCATACCACCCGATGTCTATCGAAACTTCTGGGGAATCCGTCAAATTTGTACGAAGTCTTGTGTCAAAAAATGAGCCGCCAACACATGTGGTCGATGCGTTTCATCGCGGTGATTATGCGACACTTACCGCAGCACTTACGGCTGCCGCACCGGGTGATCGAATACTTGTTAGGCCTGGACTTTACCGAGAGAGTATTGTGATTAATAAACCAGTCGAAATCATAGGTGACGGGGACTTCGGTGAAATGGTTATTGAGTCGGAAAGGGGAAGTACGATGCTTTTTCAGGCCAATATGGGGCGGGTCGTTAATCTCACATTTCGTCAACTTGGCAGAGGCGATTGGTATTGTGTCGATATAGCCCAAGGCCGCCTTGATCTGGAGAGATGTGATATTTCCAGTCAAAGCCCTGTATGCGTAGCGATTCACGGAAGGGCCGACCCAAGATTACGTCACAACCGCATCCATGATGGAGAGGGGATAGGTGTGTTTGTCTTTGAAAATGGGCAAGGAACTATGGAAGACAATGACATTTTCAACAGTGCGCTTTCCGGAGTAATGATTGGAGGGGATGGTAATTTAACTCTGCGTCGCAACCGTATCTATAATGGGAAGAGAAGTGGCATACTTGTTTACGAAAATGGCCACGCGACTTTAGAAGACAACGATATTTTTGACAACGCTCGCGATGGTTTGGCGGTTAAATATGGAGGTAACATAACTTTGCTCCGCAATCGAATTGCAAAGAACGGTCATTATGCTGTTTGGATTTACGAAGGAGGCCGCGGAGTGATAGAGAACAATGATCTTCGTGGAAATACGAACGGAGCTTGGAACATATCATCAGACTGTGTGGATAAAGTAAAACGATTAGGCAATCAGGAGTAAAAACGGACTGAATTAAAGCAGCCCGGCCAGCAACCAAATGCTCATGCCGAGGGTGAGGGCGGTTTTGAGGAAGAGAACGGCAAGGCGTGCCCAGATGGTTCCCCATGCAATATGAGCCGCTTGTCCGTGATGTTTGAGTCGCAGCCACTCCGTCAGAAACGCCGCGCCGAACGAACCGAGAATCATTCCGGCAAAAGTTCCAAGGATTGGAAAAATTCCGGTGCCGATTCCGGTTCCGACCAGTCCGCCGATCAGTGCGGCGAGTCCGGCAAGCCTGGAGCCGCCGCGTTTTTGCACTCCGAGGAAGCCCGCCAGCGCTTCGAACCCTTCGGTGGCGATGCAGAGCCCGGCAAAAATAACCAAAGTTCCAATGTTTGGAAAACCAATTGAAATTTTGGTGATGAGCGCCGCCAGCAGCACCATCCACGTTCCGGAAAAGGCCAGCGTCGAGAGCAGCAGCCCAATCAGGCAGAGCAGGGCGGTCAGGATGATGAGAATCAGTTGCATGGCAACTGCTTCCGGAATAGTGGAATATTGGAATTGTGGAATGGCGAGTCGTCCGAGAATCCGACAATCCGTTGATCCAGCGTTTCAGTTTTCCAGTCTTCCATCATTCCATTATTCCAATCTTTTTTATCAGTTGAGTTTTGGAAAGCCCGGCGATGAGGACGGCTTTATTGCGGCCGGTTTCGCCCGTGGCGATGGAAATCTGCGCGCGGGGGATATTCAGCGCATTGCTCAGAAATTTGATGAGTGCCGCGTTGGCTTTGCCTTCGACCGGCGGCGCTTGCAACCGCACCTTCAGGGCATCGCCGTGAACGCCCTGTATTTCGTTTTTCGAGGCGCGCGGCACCGCCCGTACGGGTAGTAGCACGCCTTTTGCTGTTTCGCGAATCCATTCCATAATTGCAACCCCCGGAACATTAGGCTAAAACCCCTCATCCGTTAATCCAAAAGGAGACTGAATGGCCGCAAAGATTTTAGATGGGAAGGCGATTGCGCAGGACATCCGCGCTGAACTGAAGGCGAAAACCGCTGAACTGAAAAAGCAAGGGATTGTCCCCGGCCTCGGCGTTTTATTGGTTGGCGACGATCCCGCCTCACGTTCCTATGTGACCGCCAAGGAAAAAGCCTGCGAAGAAACCGGCCTTTATTCCAAAGAAATCAAGCTGCCCGCCACCGCGACCCATGCCGAAATCCTGCAGGTTGTCGAAAATTTCAATAATGACGATCAAATTGACGGGATTCTGGTTCAGCTTCCGCTGCCGGATTCTTCGATGGAACAGTCTGTGATTGAGGCGATCAATCCGGATAAAGATGTGGACGGCTTCCATCCGCTCAATGTGGGCCGCATGATGCTCGGCCTGCCGGCGTTTCTGCCCTGCACGCCGCACGGCGTTTTACAGATTCTCAAACGCTCCGGCATCAAAACGTCCGGCGCACACGTGGTGGTGATCGGCCGCAGCAATATCGTGGGTCGCCCGCTGGTCAATCTGCTCAGTCAGAAAAGCGAGCTGGGCGATGCCACGGTGACGATGTGTCACACGCGCACGAAAAACATGAAGGAACTGACATTGCAGGCCGACATCGTTGTTGCCGCCGTCGGCCGCCCGAATACCGTAACTGCCGACATGATCAAACCGGGCGCGGTGGTGATTGATGTCGGTGTTAACCGGATCGAAGATGCCACGAAGAAAAACGGGTTCCGGCTGGCTGGCGATGTGGATTATGCCGCTGTGGCTGAAAAAGCCTCGGCCATTACGCCGGTACCGGGCGGTGTCGGCCCGATGACCATTACGATGCTGCTGGCCAACACGGTTGAATCCGCAGTACGCCGCCACGGAGTGAAATAAAACCCATGCGCATACTCAACCGCTACATTGTTCTGGATTATCTGGTAATTTTTCTGACTGCACTGGGTCTGATTACCTTCGTGATGACCGTCGGGGCACTGGTGAAGGCGGTTGATCTGATGGCCCGCGGCATTTCCCCGATGCTGATTGTGAAATTTTTCTTTCAGAACATCCCCTACATTCTTTCATTCTCAATGCCGATCAGTACGCTGTTTGCCGCACTGCTTCTGTTCGGGCGGCTTTCGATGGACAGTGAAATCAGTGCGATGAAAAGCTGCGGGATCAGCCTGTGGCGGCTGACGGCTCCGCTGATTCTGTTATCCATTCTGTTCAGTGCGATTTGCGTTTATATCAATTGCGAGGTGGCGCCCGCCGCAAAATACGCCAATAAAGAACTGCTGCGCACAGCCGGCGTGGAGGAGCCGATCAATCTTCTCGAAGAAGGGCGCTTTATTCGCGATTTTCCCGGTCTGATGATTTACGTCGGACGTAAAGCCGGAACGGAAGTCAAAGATGTGGTCGCCTATGAGTTGGACAAACAAGGCGCGATCAAACGCAGTGTGCGTGCCAAACACGGTGATATTGTTGCAGACAATGCGAGCCGCCTGTTAACCGTCAAGCTGTACGATGTGCGCATTGAAATGCCCGACGCCAAAGATCCGCACGACGTTTCCAAAACCACTTATGTCAACGCTCAGTATTATCCGATCAAGCTCGACTTCGAAAAAGTGATGAAAAAAGGCCGGCCAACCCTGCTGAAGCGCGGTCAAATGCGAATCGGGCAGTTGATCGACCGTATCCGCAACATCCGGCGGGACTTTCCGATGCTTTCGGAGGCGGACCTGCTGATTGAAAAAACAAAATTAATTGTCGAAGCCAATCAGCGGATTTCTGTCGCTGTGGGCTGTTTCAGTTTTATGCTGATCGGCATTCCACTAGGGGTTAAATCGCACCGTAAAGAAACCTCTATCGGGATGATACTCAGTCTGGCGATTGTTTTTGCCTACTATCTTTTTATCGTGATTGCCAAAGCACTGGCCGATCATCCGGCTCTTCACCCGAATCTGATTCTCTGGATTCCGTTGATCGTCGCGCAGGGTTTCGGCCTCTGGATGATTAAACGCTCCAGTTAAAAAATTCCAAACATTGGAAAAATTTATTCCGCTTTTTTAAACCAGCGTTGTGTGCACAGGCAGATTTTTACGAGCAGAAGCATCACGGGTACCTCAATCAGCACGCCGACGACGGTGGCCAATGCCGCGCCGGAGGAGAGGCCGAAGAGCATGACCGCGGTAGCGATAGCGACTTCAAAATGATTTGACGCGCCGATCATGGCGGCGGGCGCGGCGTCTTCATAGCTCAGTTTCAGCAGGTACGCCGCCGCATAGCCCAGTGCGAAAATCAGAACAGTTTGAATGAACAACGGAATGGCGATCCAGAGAATCGTTAACGGCTGTTGCAGGATGATCTCACCCTTAAAACTGAACAGCAGAATCAGTGTCAGAAGCAGGGCGCTGATTGAAACGGGCGTGAGCATGTGCAGGAACTTTTCCTTAAACCACTCTTCGCCTTTGTGTCCGATAATCCATTTGCGTGAAAAATATCCGGCGATGAGGGGCAGGGCGACATAGATTCCGACAGACAGCAGCAGCGATTCCCACGGCACCGGCATTTTATTAATTCCGAGCAGCCATCCGCCGAGCAGGCCGTACAGCAGCAGCATGGTCAGCGAGTTGATCGCCACCATCACCAGCGTTAGACCCTGATTGCCGCGGGCCAGATAACCCCAGACCAGCACCATCGCGGTGCAGGGGGCGATACCGAGCAGGATTGCTCCGGAAATGTAAGATCTGTACAGAGCCACTTCAGTGCCGTCTTTGACGATTTCTGTTCCGGGAATCAGCCCGTGATTGTGAAACAGCGTCAGAAAGAATCCGGCGATGGCAAACATCGTGAAGGGCTTGATACACCAGTTGATGAACAGTGTCAGCAGTACCGGCTTTGGGGTTTTTCCCGCTTTAACGACAGAGGCAAAGTCGATTTTGACCATGATGGGATACATCATGAAAAAGAGACAGATGGCGATCGGGATCGAAACGACCGGAGCGCCCTTGACCATAATGGACATGCCGTCGAGCGTTTTTGCCAGCCCCGGCGCCAGCTTGCCGAGTAGGATGCCGCCGAGAATACAGAGTCCGACCCAGACGGTCAGATAGCGCTCAAAGATACCTGTCATATGACGTTCATTTTTCAATAGGACGTCTTTCTTAAAACAGAACGTTAAACATCAGTCCGACCAGCACAATTCCAACCGTTGCGGTGGCGATGAATACGGCGATCAGGCGCGGCTTCATCACTTTACGAAGCAGCACCATTTCCGGTACGGACAGTGCCGTGACTGCCATCATAAAAGCCAGGGCAGTGCCAAGTCCGACACCTTTTCCAATCAGGGCTTCCGCAATTGGAATGGTGCCGAGCGCATTGGAGTAGAGCGGCACGCCGCAAAGTACAGCGATAATCACGCTGAGCGGTTTATCGTTGCCGGCATAGCGCGCCAGAAAGTCTGCCGGAGCCCAGCCGTGAATTGCCGCGCCGATGCCGATACCGATCAGCAGATAGATCCAGATGCGACGGACAATCCCGCCCGTCTGTTCCGCCGCATAGGCGAGACGTTCTTTTTGTGTCATTTTCGGTTTCAGCTTATTGAAGGCTTCGCCGTTGAATGCCGCCGCTTCGAGATAGGCTTCCGGCTTAAACCGTCCGATGATCAGTCCGCTGACAACCCCGATGGTGACGCCCGACACAACGTAGGTCAGCGCGATTTTCCATCCGAACGAAGCCAGCAGGATGGCAAACGCCGCTTCGTTGACGATCGGTGAGGTGATTAGAAATGAAAAGGTGATGCCGAGCGGAATTCCCGCCTCGACGAAGCCGATAAAAATCGGCACGGAAGAGCAGGAACAAAACGGTGTAACGATACCCAGCATCGAAGCAGCAAAGTTGGCTTTCACGCCTTTAACATGCCGGAGCATCTCTTTGGTTTTCTGCGGCTGAAACCAGCTTCGCAGATAGGAAATGGCAAAGATCATTAATGACAGAAGGATCAGGATTTTGATCGTGTCGTAGAAGAAGAAATGCAGGCTGCTGCCGAGCGGTGATTCCACCGGCGTTTTAAAAACACCCTCAACAAATAGGGCTACCAGTTTTTCCAACCATTGGAACATTTGTTATTTCTCCAGTGACTGCGGCAGTGTTTCAATGAACGCTTTGATTTTGTCACGCACACGACGGTAACAGTTCAGTTTTTCTTCTTCCGTTTCGACCTGTGCGGCGAGTTTGGGCGGATCGTCGAAGCCGACATGAATCACACGCGTTGCTTTACCCGGAAATACCGGACAGTTTTCATGAGCATGTCCGCAGACAGTAATGACAATATCAAACGGGATGTGCAAAAGATCGGCAACATTCTCCGATTTCTGCCCGGAAATATCCACGCCGGCCTCGGCCATCACTTTAACGGCATTCGGGTTGAGTCCGTGCGTTTCAATACCGGCCGAGTAAGCTTCAATCACATCGCTTTTCAGCGCGTGCGCCCAGCCTTCGGCCATTTGACTCCGGCAGGAGTTTCCCGTACAGAGAAAGAGAATTTTCAGTTTCCGGTTCATGGCTTACGTCCTGTGATTCTGATTAGTGCTTTGCGGTCAGCCTTGATATCCGGATCGTTTTGCAGATCAGTTTCCAACCATTGGAAAAGCGGAGCGGTGGTTTCAGCGTTCAGGCGGTAGTGAACCCAGCGCCCGGCTTTACGGCTTTTCACCAATCCGGCGCGGAGCAGAATGTCCATGTGGCGCGAGGCGGTTGCGCCGGTCACCTGCAGCAGTTCGATGATGTGACAGGCGCAAAGTTCATCCTGACTCATCAGGGCGGCAAAGACTCGCAGACGGTTGCGATCAGAAAGAGCTTTCATAATCTCCAGAGGGGTTTTCATGCCACCTTTATACTTAGTTGGTTGGCTAAGTGTCAAACTGTTAACCCCATTCATTTTAACAGAATCAGATTGCGCGGGCGGCAGGTCGCGGCCTACACTCGCCGCTCTTTTTTTATCTGCGGATGATTATGGTTATGAGTTTTGAACAGGAAATCGCTAAACGGCGGACAATTGCGATTATTTCGCATCCGGATGCCGGTAAGACGACGCTGACGGAAAAGCTGCTGCTGTACGGCGGCGCTCTCCAACTGGCCGGCTCCGTGACGGCACGCAAAAGCCAGCGGTCAACGACATCCGACTGGATGGAATTGGAAAAACAGCGCGGCATTTCAGTTTCATCCACTGTACTCCAGTTTGAATATCGCGGATTTTGCGTCAATCTGCTCGATACTCCCGGCCACCGTGACTTTTCTGAAGACACCTATCGCGTGTTGATGGCCGTGGATGCTGTGGTGATGGTGATCGATGCAGCCAAGGG
>JBAYVX010000035.1:0-12182 GCA_041674365.1 Kiritimatiellales bacterium
GGGAACTTCCCGGCACACTTTATTGCCGAAGGACTCGACCAGACCCGCGGCTGGTTCTACACGCTGATGGTTCTTTCAACTGCGCTGTTCAAAAAACCGGCGTTTAAGAACGTCGTCGTCAACGGCCTCGTGCTGGCCGAAGACGGACTCAAAATGAGTAAGCGGCTCAAGAACTATCCCGATCCGTTGCATGTAATTCATGAATACGGAGCCGACGCGCTGCGCCTTTACATGATCAACTCCCCTGTCGTGAAAGCCGAATCGCTGCGCTTTTCGGAAGAGGGCGTCAAACACGCACTGCGTCATTTGCTGATTCCGCTTTGGAACTCCTACAGCTTTTTCGTCACCTACGCCAATATTGATAAATGGACGCCCGGTAAATCGAAGCTCGGTGAAAGTGAAAACCTGCTCGACCGCTGGATTGAAAGTTCGCTGGCCAATCTCTGTCAGGAAGTGACGGCGGCGATGGATAACTATGACCTGCAACGCGCGGTTCGTCCATTTGTGGCGTTTATTGAAGATCTGACGAACTGGTACATTCGCCGTTCGCGCCGCCGCTTCTGGAAGAGCGAAGACGACGGCGATAAACAGCAGGCCTATGCCACGCTCTATCACGTGCTGATTGAATTGTGCAAAATCGCGGCGCCGTTCACGCCGTTCATCGCCGAAGAGATTTATCGCAATCTGCGCACGGACGGCATGTCCGAATCGGTTCACCTCTGCGACTTCCCGACCGCCGCCGGAGCCAAGCGCGACATGGCGCTCGAAACCCAGATGCGCATCGTCATGGATGTCGTCGTCATGGGACGCCAGCTTCGTAAAGACCACGATGCGAAAGTCCGTCAGCCGTTGCGCCGCCTCAATGTCGTCAGCCGCGATAGCGGACTGCTCAATCAGGTTGGCGAACTCAAGACGATTATTGCTGAAGAACTCAATGTCCGTGAAGTGGTTTTTGGTGACGATGAAACCGCGCTTGCCGAACTGAAAGCCAAAGCAAACTTTAAGACACTGGGCCGGAAATTCGGGAAACAGGTGCAGTTGATTAATCAATCTGTTCAGAAGCTGGCCGGACGAGAACTGCACGCCGCAGCGTCCGGCGAGGGGCTCGTTTTAAAAGTCGGCGGTGAAACCTTTGAGCTGGAAGCCGAAGACATTATTGTTGAGCGTATTCCGAAGCCAGGACTGGCCGTGCAGGCGCAGGGCGCGCTGGTTGTCGCGCTGGATCTGGAACTGGATGACGACCTGATTCGTGAGGGGCTGGCCCGCGAATTGATCACCAATGTTCAGAACCTGCGCAAAACCGGCGGGCTTGAAGTCACGGACCGGATTTACTTGAAGGTTTCATCGGACGAAGCGGTGCGCGAAGCGGTCGCGGCGTTCGAAGAATACATCAAGTCCGAGGTGCTGGCGCTTTCCATTGAAACGGTCGGAACGGAAGGTGAAACCGTTGACCTCAACGGGCATGCCTGCACCCTTTCGATTGAAAAAGCATGAAACGGGTTTTAACCACGGAAAACACTGAACACACGGAACTGGATTTTCCAAGGTTTGCCACTCCCTGCGGTCGTTGCCGCGCATTCGCGCGGCCTCTCTCCTGTTGGTCGGGTGGAACTTTCCGTGTGCTCCGTGTATTCTGCGGTTTGGTTTTTCTCTTTCTGTTTGCGGGTTGCGCATCGATCCGTCCGCCGCGCGGGGTTCCGGCGCGGACGGTAATGATTGAGGCGACCGGTTATTGCGCCTGCGGTCAATGTTGCGGTTGGGAGCGGGTCTGGTGGGCACCGTGGCGGACGGTTTACTCCTCCGGGCTGAACAAGGGAAAGCCGAAGAAAGTTGGCATTACCGCATCGGGTATCAAGGCGCATAAGGGCACGATTGCCGCCGATTGGCGGACTTATCCCTGCGGAACCGTCATGTATATTCCGGGTTACGGTTACGGGAAGGTGGAGGACACTGGCGGAGCGATTCAAGGCCCGACCCGGATTGATCTTTTCTATAACTCGCATCAGAAGGCACTACAATGGGGACGTCGCCGGGTTCCCGTTAAAGTCTGGCGTTAAGACAGATGAAGTCCATCCAGTGTTTCTCTGAGCTGATCGATACTAAGCGGTTTGGCAAGAAAGTCGTTCATGCCGACTTCTGACGCAGCTTTCTGCTCTTCCTGCATAACGCCGGCGGTCAACGCAATGATCCACGGTTTATTTGGACTGCCGGTTAATTTCCGGATCTGGAGGGTGGCTTCCAGTCCGTTCAGATGCGGCATTTGCACGTCCATGAGAATCACATCATATGTCGCATCCATTGTTGCTGCTACGGCGGCTTCACCATCGGATACCAGTACGACGTTTTCACATCCAAGTTGCTGGAGCATCATCTGAACAATTCGCTGATTGATTGCGTTGTCTTCGGCCACCAGAATACGCATAGACCGCTTCTTCTTCGGTTGGATCTGCGTTCCGGCAATTTCTTTTCCTCTGGTTACGGCTTTAGTATCTACAAGCGCCTGCAGAATATGATTACGAAGTTTGCCGACTTTGACCGGCTTGGATAAATGTGCAGTAATTGACGGATCGGAGGGGATGTGTTCATAGGAGCTGCTGAGAATGAGCAGGGGCATTGGAGGCCTGTTTTTAAGATGATGTATTTTCTTTGCCAGATCGCTGCCGTTCATGCCGGGCATCTGGAAATCGATTAGTGCGATGTCGTACTGATGGCCGGCAATCAGATGCTGCAGTGCTTTTTCCGGCATCTCAAAGGCTTCGGAAATCATGCCCCATTGTGCCAGCTGATCACTCAGCAGCCAGCGGTTGGTTTCATTATCATCTACGATCAGGGCGCGTTTTCCTCGCAATAATTCAATCGGCAGGTGTTCATCTCTTTGTTCGGTTGCGATACCAATCGGCAAGGTGATGGTGAAGAAAAAGGTGGAGCCTTTACCGGATTCACTCTCAAACCATATTTTTCCGCCCATCAGCTCGGTCAACTTGCGGCTGATGGTCAGTCCAAGTCCGGTTCCCCCGTATTTACGGGTGCTTGAGGAGTCGGCTTGCGTAAAGGCTTGGAACAAACGATCCTTGTTTTCATCGGCGATGCCGATGCCGGTGTCGCGTACAGCGAACTCAAGCTGGCAGGTTCTCTGTTTTTCATCGGTAATCAGGTTGTGTACCTTGAGACTGACCTCTCCATTCTCTGTGAATTTAATGGCATTACCCATGAGATTGACCAAAACCTGTCGCAAGCGGGTTGTATCGCCGACCAGAGTCTTCGGGACATCCGGGTCGACATAATAGAGCAGTTCCACATTTTTCTTTGTTGCGGTCTGAACAAAAAGATCAAAGGCATTTTCAATGCATTCGCGCAGATTGAAAGGTGCTTTTTCCAATTCGATTTTTCCGGCTTCGATTTTAGAGTAGTCCAGAATATCATTGATGATCGTCAGCAGATTTTCCCCGCTGATTTCGATTGTGTGAACGAACTCTTCCTGCTGCGCTGAAAGCTCCGTTCCCAGCAAAAGGCTGGCCGCACCGATCACACCGTTCATCGGGGTGCGGATTTCATGACTCATCATCGCAAGAAACGCGCTTTTCGCCTTATTGGCTGCTTCGGCTTCCTGCTGAGCTTCAATCAGCACCTTTTCATTTTCGACCTGTTTAGTAATATCACGGGAAATACCCGCCAGTCCGATTACTTCACCCCGGTCGTTCTTCATCGGGCATTTAACAGATTCCATGTACTCAATCTGGCCGTCTTTCCGAGCGTGCCGTTCGCGGATGCGGGTCACTTCTCCGGTAGCCATCTGCCGCTGCTCGTTATCAAACAGTTGTTGACCCAGCGGAGCAGGGTGAAGGTCAATATCGGTTTTCCCAACGAGTTCATCAATCGATGCCGCGCCACGTACTTTGACCCAGGCCTTGTTGCCGCCCAGTACCCTCGACTGCCGGTCTTTATAGTAAAACTGGTCTTCAATATTGTCAAAAATCGCCCGGATGAATGACGCACTCTGTTCTGCGGCACATTTTGCCCGGACAAGAACCTCTTCACGGTTCACCTGTTGCGTAACATCTCTTGAAATGCCTGCGAGACCAATGATCTGGCCCGACGGACTGCGCAAGGGACTTTTTACCGATTCCAGATAAATAATGCCCCCATCACTAGCGACGTGTTTTTCCCGTTCCCTGACAATTTCCCCGCTAGTCATCAGCGCCTGTTCTTCATGGTAAAGTTTCTTTCCCATTTCATTCGGGTAGAAATCTAAATCGGTCTTTCCAATCATTTCTTCGACGGATTGTCCGTGGTGTTTACAGCAGGCAGGGTTTGCACCCAGAATCCGGGAGTCCCGATCCATGTAGTAAATGTGGTCTGGAAGATTTTCAAAAATCACTTCCAGTAGTGCGGACTTCTGTTTAGCTGACTCCTCAGCCTCATACTGTAATGTAATATTTTCCATGTGACCGTACCACAGGGTTCCACCGTCACGGAGCCGTTCCGGAACGGCATGGGTATGTATCCAGTGGACGCGATCCTGAGGAGAACGGACACAGAACGTCATCTCGAACTCTTCAAGATTTTCTGCCGATTTTTTCAGTGTGTCCTGCACCAGATCAATGGATTCCGGACAGACACGTGACCACGCAAGATTTCCGTCCTTGGCCAGTTCAGCAGGGGTCGCAAAAAAAATCGCCTCAATATCCCGGGTGGAATACGGAAATGCACACCGACCATTTTTCCACAGACGGTACTGATAAACCGTTCCAGGCAACCGGTCGATGAGCTTCAGGAGTTGGGTTTTCCTTAGAAATTTTTTCTTACGTAGCATCTATCGGAGGGGAATATACTGGCTGATAGACCTATAATCAAAAGGTATTTACGCCAATTTGGACACGCGAATTTCCTTGTGAAAAAGATACTTTGAACTACGGAACCCCGGGAAAAACGGTCAGCATGCGTGTTGTTCGGCAACTTTCCGCAGGGCTTCGGGGTAGGCAAGGTGCTCCTGTGCGTGAATGCGGATCATCAGGGTTTCAACGGTATCATTCGGGAGAACCGGAACTTTGCGCTGGACGATGATCGGGCCGGTGTCGATGCCGCCGTCGACAAAATGAACAGTACATCCGGTTTCTTTAGCGCCCGCTTCCAGTGCCTGCTTCCCGGCTTCAAGGCCGGGGAAGTTTGGTAGCAGGGAAGGATGGATATTGATAATACGTCCGGCAAAGGCGTTCAGCAGGCCGGGTTTGACGATGCGCATGAACCCGGCGAGGGCAATAAAGTCGCCGCCGTGTCCTTTAATAAAGTCAATGGCGCGTTGTTCGGCCTCGCCGTCGAGTTTGGTTTTGAACGGGGCGCAGTCGAGATAGATGGCAGGATGACCCAGTTTGTGGGCGCGCTTAAGGATAAAGGCGTCCCGAACATCGGAGATGACGCAGGCGATGCGGGCATCGAGCGTTCCGGCGGCGATCGCCTCCGCGATGGCTTGATAGTTGGAGCCCGATCCCGATCCGAAAATAGCCAGATTCAACATGTTTGAAGTTCCTTTTCCCGTTTTGACTGGATTTGAAGGATAAACCGGATTTTAATCACCTGTCCAATCCGTAATCGGTAGAAAGGGAAATGATGAAGCTTTTGATTAAACCGCACAATGAGACTGCCCGCGAATTTTACAAAAATCATGGCCATTTTCACGATGGTGACGCCGGCCTTGATCTGTATGTGCTGGAAGACATCACATTCGAGCCAGGTGAAACCAAGGCGATCAAACTGGGAATTTCCTGCGAACCGGAAGACGGCCGGGCTTATTATCTTTTTCCGCGCTCCAGCATTTCAAAAACCCCGTTACGAATGTCCAACTCCATCGGGTTGATTGATGGAGGCTACCGCGGCGAAATTATGGCAATGTGCGACCACATCAAGAGCGAATCCTATACCGCACAGAAAGGTCAGCGTCTCTTTCAGCTGGTGGCCACCGACAGCTCGCCGATTCATTATGAAATGGTAGAGGAACTTTCGAAAACCTCCCGCGGGCAGGGTGGGTTCGGCAGCACCGGAGCATAATCCCGTCTTTGGGGAAAAACTTCTGATTACGTGGTGGAGGTAAGGAGGGTCGAACTCCTGACCTCTTGAATGCCATTCAAGCGCTCTACCAACTGAGCTATACCCCCACAAAAGGTCGAAAGAAGTGGGGGTTATACGTGATGTTTTTTGGAGTGTCAACCCTCATTCAGCCTGTTAGTTTTTCCGGTGTGAAAAAGTTCCTTAAATTTGTCATCGGGCTGATCCTGTTGCCGCTATGCTGGGCTTTTTCGCGGGCTATTTTCGCTCTTCTCCAGTCGCTTCCGTCCGAGACACCCGGTTGGACAGCGTGGGCTATACCGGCCGGCTTTGCGGGTTCCGTTCTCGGTTTTTTTCTGCTACCGCGTCCATTCCGCACCTATGTGCTTGCACATGAATTGACCCATGCGGGTTGGGGCCTGCTGATGGGTGCCAAGATCGGGAAGATGAAGGTCGGCAAAAACGGCGGGCATGTAATGCTCTCGAAGAGTAATTTTATCATTTCACTCGCGCCGTATTTTTTCCCATTCTACACCGGTCTGGTGATCGCACTCTGGTACGGAGCGGGTTGTTTTTTAGATTTAAGCGCGTATGAGTCGTGGTGGCTGGCGGCGGTCGGCTTGACCTGGGGCTTTCATGTGACCTTTACCGTGTACATGCTGAGCCAGCGGCAGCCGGACGTGCAGGAAAACGGACGGCTGTTTTCGTATGTGATCATCTATCTGGCCAACCTTTTTTTTGTGGCGATCTGGATTGTCATGATCGGTTCACCAACCTTCAGTGGTGCATGGGAGCTTCTGAAACCGGAAGTTTGTGTCGCTTACGCATGGGTCTGGGAAGGATTACTTTCCTGCCGATCTCTTTGGGCGGTAAAATAAAAAAGCCCTTCCGGTGAGGGAAGAGCTCTTTTCAGACACACCGGTTTAATTATTCCACAGTGACTTTATAGAAGATTACCGGGGCGGCATTACGAACCGGATCACTGTCCACATACCTATAGTTGTTGGTCACGGTTGCAATGTTAGACCATGTGGTGCTGAGGCTGGTCGTGTACCAGATTTTGTAAATACGACTGGATCTATCCGATGGCGTCTGCCATGAGATGGAGTATGAGTTATTTGCATTTTTCTGCGTGAACACTGCAGGATCTCCACCCCAGATATCCGAAGGATCAATCACACCGTTGGTGGCAGTAAATGTCACAGACGAATTCGTGGAAAGCCCGGAGTATGTGAATGTCAGCGTTGTATTGTAAATCCCCGTTCCTGCACTCCGGGCATCGCCGCAAATGGTGACATCCGCTGTTTCGCCGGCAGGTACGGTCGCGGTTGTCGGTGACGCATAAATCACCTGACTCTGTCCCGGTGTGAAGACGATGGATTGCCGGTTGGCCGTGTCATTGCAGGTCACCACAACGTTGGTGCCGGTAATTACTGAATTCGTCGTGATGTCTAGAATTTCAGTTCTGCCGTTGATTGTGACGCTGTTCGTTACGATCGAGATGATTGTTCTCACGTAGTTAGTTTCCGTCGTGGATGTACTGGCGTT
Source organism: Kiritimatiellales bacterium (assembly GCA_041674365.1). Taxonomy (GTDB): domain Bacteria; phylum Verrucomicrobiota; class Kiritimatiellia; order Kiritimatiellales; family Tichowtungiaceae; genus Tichowtungia. Next base: position 7,591 of record JBAYVX010000035.1, read on the forward strand.
AATGAGTGTTCCGGTGACTGTTTCCGCCGGATCGCTCAGTTGAATGGTTCCATCGTACCAGAGTCCTGTCATGGTTTGGTAATTGAACTGAATGGTTCCATCGCGGTTCAGTATGGCCTGAAAGGTCTGATTGCTGCCGTCGGGTTGTCGCATGTTTTGCCAGATCACCACGAAACGTTCAAAGCCGGTATCGGTAAAGGTGCGAACCGAGCTGACGCCGTCCACGAACGAGAGGTTGGCAGAGTAGGGCGTGATGGTTCGTCCATTACCGAGCGAGATGGAGCCGTCCTGATTCACGATGGCGGTAGAGTAGGTGTTCCCGAAGAATGTGAAAGGGAATCCAAGTCCAATGGTTTCTGTGTCGAGTTCCTCCGCAGTCAGAATATACGGTGCGGCTACCGGGATATTATACCAGTTGTCTGTCGCAGAGGAGAAGGAGTATCCGTTTGTCTGTAATCCGCTGTCGGTGATCGTGTAGGTCAGATCGGCATCACCGGTATTGGTAACCGTCATAACCGCTTTTGTGAAAACCGGCCCGCTGAATGCGAAGGGATTCGGAACTTCAAGGTTTGGAGCCTCTTCTGTCACAATGACGGTGATGTTCAGCGCACTGGTTTCCCCGTCGCTCCATATGGTGGAGGCAGTAAAGGAGGTTTCTCCCGCCGGCTGGTTCATCGCGTTGGCTGTAAAGGTGACTACCTGAGATCCTCCCGAGGCGATACTGCCTTCTTCCGGATCATTTGTAATCCAGGAAGAGGGGGTCAACAGCAGGCTGCCGCTTGAGATCGTTCCAGGGGTATAGCTGATGAGCTGTGTCCGGCTGCCGTCTATACCGATAGTTCCGCTGCCCCATGTCCCGTATTTGTAGAGATAGCGGATCGTGCCGTCGGTGTTGAGCCAGGCCTGAAGCACTCCCGTGTCATCCCCGATAGGATTTGTGACTCCCCATGCAACGACCAGATTGGTGGACGTCTGCTTGTAACGGATGGAGGATTGTGTGAATGCCGTTGTTGTTTCAAACGGTTGAATCAGTGCGGATTCTACACCGGAAGCCGCAAGCGTGATCGTTCCGTTCTGATTTACCGAGAAGGTGCTGTATGCGGTTCCGAAGACTCCAAAGTCAAAATCGATATCTTTGGGCGATGTGCCCGTTCCATTCCAGTTGGAAAAGACTGTTATGCCTGAGTCGAACTGTACAGGCTGGAAGGAAACGCGACCTATATTCTGATTGGTGGTCACCGTGTAGTCGCCGGCAGGCCAGCTACCGTTATTGGCAAAGGTGAAGTCGAGCGTGGCACCCGAGTCATTGGTCAGGGTGATGGATCCGTCGGCAGTCATTCCAACCGGTACGGTGATTGTCAGAGATTGATCACTCAGACGGCTGGCAATGATGGTGACGGTTCCATCCACGAAAAGATTAGAATCGTCAATTGTCATGTAAGGCGGCAGGTTGGCCGCTTGCACGGTGAGGCCGTTGTCGGTAATGCTCGACCAGTTGCTGTCGATCACCGAAAAGGTGTCGCCGCTGCTGATCGGACTGTTGGCTCCGCTGTAATTTTCAAAATCGAGGGTTAACGTTCCGGCCAGCGCCAAATTCCCGGCACCGCTTAATACAGAATTGTCGTCATGGATGAAAAGAGTCGTCTGAGCTGCAGGTTCGACGGTCAGGTCTCCGGTGAAGACCGGGGCAATTTGAAGATTGAGTGCCGCGCCGGAGGCAATCGTGACCGCCTCGCTTCCGAACGTGGCATTACTGATGACCAGCGACCCGGCGTTGACGTTGATGTGGTGCGCATATGAATTTGCACCGCTTAAAATCAGAGAACCTAAGCCGTTCTTTTCGATTACGAGCCCGGATTCCTCATTTTCGAAATAACTTGTGAATGCTCCGGAAAGCTCCAAATCATAATCCAGATTAAATTTGATCGAATAGGGGCTGCCGTTTTCATCATAGACTAGTCCACCAACGCTTACATTATTTGCGATGCTGTGAACGCCTGTTAAATCTTTGGAAACTTCGATGCCGGAGTAAGAGTATGCCATAAGGTCAATTTCTCCACTGCCGAGTGCTTCTTCATGGCCGATCCGGAAAGTCGGAGTATACAACCACGTTGCGCCGGTGCGTCCCGGATTTGCATTCGGGAGCTCTACTGCCGTCGACGTATTGTCCTGGAATTTCAGGATTCCACCGCCACTCATGGGCCCGGCGAGGGTCAAGGTGCCGCTATCTACTCGGAAGCGGACGTTGAAATCCATCGCGATCGCATTGCTGATCGTTGCGGTTTGCGTTGCCCGCAACAGGCAATCGTTGCGCAGACTTGTAATTGGACCGGTTCCCAGCCCCCCGTTTTCAAAATAGATCCAGTTGTAGGAGGTGATATTCAACCCGCCGCTGAAGGTATTATTCCCGAAGAGACGGAGATTGTATCCCAAAAAAGACATGGAGCCCGAACCGGTAATATCTCCGGAAAGGTTAATGATTCCCGCGCTGGATGTGATCGCTTTAAAAGAGGTATCGCCGTTTAATACAATGTCATTGTTCATGGAATTATTGCTTGAGAAAGCCGCCGCGTCTGATTCTAGAACGCTGCCGTCATTCATCACCAGATCGCCAGTTCCCAGAGATTGGGTGCTGTAAATGTAAATTTGGCCATTATTGGTGGTTCCGCCGCTATAGGTATTTTCCTTTTTAAGGGATAGGGTTCCGCTGCCGGATTTTGTCAGAGAACCACTCCCGCTGATAATGCCGCTGAGCGTTAAACCGGCGGTGTTGTTGAGCAAGGCGTTTCCGGACAATGTAATATTATTGGCCAAGGTGAGTTCAACAGCATTGTCGACCGTTGCGTTATAAATTGTCAGCGATCCGGTTCCAAACGCGCTGTCGCTTCCTGCAGAAAGCGTTCCGTTACTGACAGTCGTTCCGCCCTGATACGTATTGGTGCCATTCAGAACCACGGTTCCCGGGCCGGTTTTGATCAGGGGAGCTGTGTTGGTGCCCGAAAGTTCTCCGGATACGGTCAGTGTTTGAGATGTTGCCACATTCCATGTCTGTGTTGTGGCGAGCGCCAGTTGTGAGGCAATGGTCAGGTTGGCCTGAGCCAGCGACATATCAATGCCAGCTGAACCCGTTGTGAGCGTATTGGTTCCACTGATTGTCCATGGTGACGTGTTGCTGACCAGTGCAATACCCCGCCAGGAAAGGTTTGATCCCAAGTCCGTGGTGATGGCGGCCGTTACTGTCGGATCCAGAATTGCCCTATCCGTTGAGTTCGGTATCAGTTCGTTGACCCAGCTGACTGCCATATTGAGATTGCTTGAATTGTTCGCTTTAACCCAGTCGCTGTTGGGCTGCCGGATGGATACATCAAAACTGAAATTCGTTGTCCAGCTCAGGCTTCCGGCATGGTTGGTCACATTGAAGAAATACGTTCCATTGGTCACGCCGGCATCAATTACAATCTGATAGACTGTGGACGTGGTTGCATTAGGAAGCACCGAAGCATAATTTTGTGATGTTTGTGCCGACACAGAGAATCCTTCTGAGACAGGCGTCAGACTGTTGATGATATTTGAAACCGCCGTGGCTCCGTCATTGGTGGTCGTAATGGTAATATTCAGTGTTTCGCCGGGTTCATATAGACCGGGGAATTCTCCACCGGGTTCCGCGATGGTTTCTGGTAAAAAACTCAGATTAGCTCCGGATGCCAAAGAAAATGAGGTCTGAGCATAGTTGGTTCCAGAGCAGGTAGCTCTTACGTAGATGTCATAGTTTCCGCGCTCGATAGCAACTATATCGTAGGTATTCGTGGTCGATTCTCCGGGAGCCAGTGCAACCGGCGGTGTGTTATTCGATGTGATGATGAAGGCGGACGCTGATCCGCTGTTTGTCAGTGTAGAAGTAACAGAACTCGCCGTGCTGGCACCTTGGTTGCTGATAACCACTGTAACGATATTGGTGGCGTAGAGATCCATTGCGCCGTTCAGGCTATTCGTAACACTGATTGTCAGATCCGGTGGAGCAGATAAGTCGGCCACCGCTTCGATAATTTCATCCCACGCAGTCCCTCCGCCCGTGTCGCCAATCGTATGACGGATATTATCCACAGACGCATAATCGGTTGATCCGGCAGGTCGAAAGTCGCCGGTTGCATGAAAGCGCAGATTGGTAATGGATGTCAGACCGAGGGTGTTTGTGGAAGCAGCAGGCGTTGCGTAATTGGTTGGATTCGATCCGTCCAAACTGTACCAGACCTTCAACGTATCGTTGTCGAGATCCACTTCCGCAATGGCAATTAATGTTCCGGCTAGAGCAAGTTCGTTAGTGATTAGTGTCAACGTACGCCCGGCAGGGATCGTATTGGTCAGATTTCCGGTGTCGTAGCCCATCACCAGGCCGGCGGCCTTATCACCCGTACCACCGGTAAAATAGACCCCAATAACTGTTCCACTGTTATTCAGATTGTTGGTCAGCGAGTAGTCCACATCATATCGCAAATAGTGTACGCCGGAAGTAGAAGTGGTCAGGGTCGCGTCCAGAATAGCTCCGTTGGTCCAGACTCCATCGCTGGTTGTGTCGTCGCCGACGCAGAGCA
>JBAYVX010000036.1:0-12162 GCA_041674365.1 Kiritimatiellales bacterium
GGTTCGAGCTTCTTGAGATCTTCCAGATTCTTGATCCAGCTGTTACCGATTTTATCGGTGATCAGCGCCGACAGCTCCGGATTGCATTTGAGCAGCCAGCGGCGGTGGGTGATCCCGTTGGTTACATTGATAAATTTATTCGGATAAATCCGGTTGAACTCCGGCATAACCCGTTCGCGCAGCAGTTGCGAGTGAAGCCCGGCTACGCCGTTGACCTTATGGCTTCCGACCACCGAAAGATTAGCCATGCGAACCTGCCGGGTGCCGTTTTCTTCGATCAGCGATACGTTCTGGATCATTTCGGTTTCGCCGGGATGATCCATTTCAACGCGTTGCAGGAAACGGTGGTTGATTTCGTAGATGATTTGCAGATGGCGCGGCAGGACACGTTGCATTAACTCAACGGGCCATTTTTCAAGTGCTTCCGGCAACAGGGTGTGATTGGTATAGGCGCAGGTCTTAACGGTGATATCCCATGCTTTTTCCCAAGGAAGGTGGTTTTCATCACAGAGCACCCGCATCAGTTCGGCAACAGCCAATGCCGGATGCGTATCGTTCATCTGGATCGCGGTTTTCTGAGCGAACGAATTGAAATTGCTGTGGTTTTTCAGGTAGCGCCGGATGATATCGCTGATCGAGCAGCTGCAAAGGAAATATTCCTGAATCAGGCGAAGCTCCTGGCCGGCGTGGGTGTTGTCGGAAGGGTAAAGCACTTTGGTGACGTTCTCGGCCCAGTTTTTTTCTTCAACGGCGCGGACGTAATCGCCCTGATTAAAGACGTCGAGGCGGAAGCCTTCATCGGCCCGCGCGCTCCAGAGGCGGAACATATTCACGGTATTGTTATCGTAGCCGATTACCGGGATATCATAAGGAACGGCCTTGAACATCTGCCAATCAGTCCAAACCGGGTGACGCCCGCGGTGTGTAGTCGAAATATTTTCAATCCGTCCGTAAACAAATATCGGCACCGTATATTCCGGGCGGATCATTTCCCACGGATAGCCCAGTTCCAGCCAGTTGTCCGGACGCTCTTTCTGCCAGCCGTCTTCAAACTCCTGCCGGAAAATACCGTGTTCATAGCGCAGTCCGTAACCGTAGGCGGGCAGTTCCATAGCGGCCATTGAATCCAGGAAACAGGCTGCCAGCCGTCCAAGGCCGCCATTGCCGAGTCCTGCCTCGATATCCAGATCAATCACCTTCTGCAAATCAATATCCAGCCGCTTCAGCGCCTCGCGCGCGGCCTCCAACATTCCAAAAGCGAGGACATTCTGCTCCAGGAGTTTACCAATCAAAAACTCCATCGAAAGGTAGTAGAGGCGCTTTACATCCTGGTCGAGATAGCTTCGCTGTGTGGTGGTAAACCCGTCCACGGCCAGGTCGCGCACCACATGAGCAAAACTCCAGAACTTGTCGAAGTCTGTTGCGCTGCGCATATCCTTACCGCGGCTGTAGCGCAGATGAAACAGCGTGCGCTCTTCGATCATATCGGCGGTCACCTGTGTCTTTTTCGGGCACTTCATAAAAATCTCCAATTTCCATCTAAAAATCAGCGGAATCATAATTTGAATAGAATGAGACCTGCAAATGAATTATCGTCTCCATATATGTCCAAAAATGTACAAATCACTTCGTATTATCAGATGCTTCTCGACTCCCTCGGGCCGGAGCATCCTTTGCGCCGCACTGTCGAGCCGCTCGACGACTGCACCCCCGCATCCGGTGAGCTGGTCGACCCGCTCGGCGAAGAGGCGCACAGTCTGTGCCCCGGGCTCATCCACACCTATCCTGATAAAGTTCTTCTGCTCGCTACGCTCGATTGCGCTGTCCACTGTCAATACTGCACTCGCGGACGGCTTGTCGGCAAAAGTTCCAAACCTTGGAAAATTCCGGATGAAACGTTCCAATATCTGGAAGATCATACCGAAATCCGTGATGTGCTGGTTTCTGGCGGTGACCCTCTGATGCTTCCGGATGACGAGTTGGATGAGCTTTTTTCCAAACTTCGGAAAAAAACAGCAAGCCCTGACGCAGTCAGTTCCAAGGTTCGGACAATCAAACACATCCGCACGGTTCGCCTCGGTTCAAAAGTACCCGCCGTGCTTCCTTCGCGCATCACGCCGGAGCTCGCCGTCATTCTCGCAAAGCACCGCGTCTGGCTTCAGCTCCATGTTATTCATCCCGCCGAGCTGACGGACGAAATGACCTGTGCGCTTGATACACTTGCCGATGCCGGCGTTCCGATGGTCAGTCAAACCGTGCTGCTCAAAGGAATTAATGACGATACAGATATTCTTGCGGATCTTTTTTACGGACTGCTCGAACGGCGTGTAAAACCGTACTACCTTTTTCAGTGCGATCCCGTCACTGGTTCTTCCAGTTTCCGCACGCCGGTCGAAAAAGGTCTCCATCTCATCCGTGAACTGCAGGGTCGGGTGAGCGGTCTTGCTCTGCCGCATTTCTGTATCGACGCACCCGGCGGCGGCGGGAAAATCACGCTCTTGCCGAACACGCCGATTCGGCGCAATGGCGACGAGATTGTCCTTACAAATTACGCCGGCAAAGAATACCGCTATCCCGATTCAAAAAGATAACAGACCGGATTAGGTAGATTTTCTGACGATTAACTTTGCCTTCAGAGTGCTTTCTCCAGCGCGCGCCCCGTTCTTAATGGTTTCAACCGCAATTCGAACCAGCTCGGCGATCGGTTGGCAAATCGTGGTAATGGGCGGAATAAACTGCGCGGCCGTCGGAATATTGTCGAATCCGGTGACCGCAATTTTTTCCGGGACGGCGATGCCGGCATCATGCAGAGCATGTAATGCGCCCATGGCGATCAGGTCGGTGGTGCAGATTAATGCATCAGGTTTAGGTTCGGATTTCATCAGCCGTTGTTGAGTGATTTGCAAACCGGCTGTGAAGGGGTCTTTCTCTTCGGATACGACTGTAGTCAACAGAACTCCAGCTGCAGAAGCCGCTTTTTCAAGAACCGTTTGCCGCAGTCGGTGCGCAGGCAACGGCCCGGAAATGCAGAGTAGATTTTTTCGTCCGCCGGCGGTCAGGTGTTGTATGAGCTGGTTGGCCGCATCCGCTTCATCCACCGTCACCTTCAGGCTGTTTTCTTTAGCGGAGCCATGTCCGATCCGGGCGACGGGCAGGTGTTTGAAATCAATCAACCATTCGGCTTCAGTATCCGAACCGAGTACAATCAGTCCGTCGAGGACATGTTTATGAAGTGATTGCAGATCCTGTCCATCAGGAATGCGGTTGAGAAATCCGGCCAGTACCAGTGAGTAGTTATGTTCGTGGGCTTGAATCTGAATCTGTTTGATGAGCGCGCTGAAGAACGGATCGTTAAAATCATAGACAGCCACACCGATCGTGTGGGTGGGCTTTCCTTTAAGGGACAGTGCTGCGACACTGGGGACATAGCCCATCTCCTCGGCAGCTTTAATCACCCGCTCAATGGTGTCCGGCGCAATACCGATTTCAGCCGCTTTGCCGGAGAGCACGCGCGAAACCAGCGCAATGGATACGCCCAGTTTTTCTGCAATCTGTTTTTGACTTACCGCCATTTAAATCCCTCAAACAATTGAGACAGTGAAATACTACACGATAAAAAGCAAGTTTTTGCTTGCGAAAAACCTCAATAATCACTATCTCAAACAATTGAGGCAATTAACCGGAGGGATTATGAAGAATCTTTTTGATGTATCGGACAAAGTAATCGCAGTAACCGGCGCGGCCGGCGTACTGGCGGGCGGAACCGCGAACTATCTGCAGGAGCAGGGGGCGTATGTAATTTACCTCGATCTGTTTCAGGACAAGGTTGATCAGACGGTTGCTGAGGCGAAGAAAATTTCTGATAAATGCTGCGGCTACGCCTGCAACGTACTCGATCAGGCAGTGCTCGACAGCGTTTACCAAAAAATCATGACCGATGTCGGCCGCATCGACGTGCTGATTAACGGTGCGGGCGGCAACATGCCCGGTGCAACGATCGGTGCCGATCAAGACGTTTTTGATCTCAAGATTGAAGACTACAGCAAAGTGCTTGATCTCAATCTCAAAGGAACCGTCATGCCGACGATGACATTCGCCAAAGCATTTAAGGCTCAGAACTCCGGATGCGTGGTCAATTTTTCCTCCATGTCCGCCGCGCAGGCGCTGACCCGGGTGCTTGGCTATTCCAACGCTAAAGCCGCTATTGACAACTTCACCAAATGGATGGCCACCGAAATGGCGCTCAAATACGGCGACAAGGTTCGCGTCTGCGCGCTGGCGCCCGGTTTTTTCATTGGCAACCAGAACCGCGCGTTGCTGATCAAAGAAGACGGCTCTTATACGGAACGCGGACAGCAGGTCATCAACAAAACCCCGTTTCGCCGTTTTGGCGAGCAGGAAGAGGTTTACGGAACAATTCACTATCTGATTTCGGAGGCCGCAAAATTCGTGACGGGCGTTATTGTTCCGGTTGATGGCGGCTTTTCGGCATACACCGGTGTTTAATTATTGAGGAGAAAACAAATGACGGAAAAGAAATCAAAAAAATATTCCCTGATTATCCCGACCAGTATGGGAATCCGGCTGACACCGGTTGACTCGCAGCCTTTTCATTGCAGTGACACCTTCAAGATGCAGGCGACCAGCGCCGAGACAAACGTCGCCAGCGTGGCTTCCTATCTGGGCATGCCGGTTAAAGTGCTGACTGCCTTTGTCAAAGGCAGCCCCGTAGCGCACTTCATCAAGGACAACCTTAAAAGCCGCCGGATGGATTTTGAGGGGCCGGAGTTTGAACAGGACAATCCGTGGGGATATCGCCACCAGATCAATATGGCCGACAGCGGCTTCGGTTCCCGCGGCCCGCGCGTGCAGAACGACCGCGCCGGCGAAGTCGGACGGGAGCTCAGCGCAGACGATTTTGATCTCGACCGGATTTTTGCCAAGGAGGGGGCGAAAATTGTACACCTTTCTGGATTAATCGCGGCGCTCTCGCCCAAAACCAGTAAGTTCTGTCTGGATATTGCCCGCGTTGCCAAAGAAAACGGCTCACTCATATCGTTCGATCTGAACTACAGAGCCAGCTTCTGGAAGGGGCGGGAAAAAGAACTTTCCGCCGCGTTTGCTGAAATCGCTTCGCGCAGCGATATTCTGATCGGCAACGAAGAGGACTTTCAGCTTTGCCTTGGCATTGAAGGCCCGGAATCCGGCGGCAAAGGACTGGACGAAAAAATTGATGGCTTCAAAGAAATGATCGGCCGGGTTCAGGCAGCTTATCCCAATGCCACCTACTTCGGAACAACACTTCGCGAAGTGGTCTCCGCAAACAGCCACATGTGGGGCGCATTGGTCACAGACGGCAAAGAGTGGGAAATCATCAAGCCGCGAGAAATCGGTGTGATGGATCGTATCGGCGGCGGTGACGGTTTTGTCGGCGGACTGCTTTACGGCATACTCAAGGGCTGGAATGTACAAAAGTGCGCCCGGTTCGGCTGGGCAAGCGGAGCGCTTGCCGCAACGATGCTCACCGATTATGCCCAACCTGCCGACGAAGATCAGCTTTGGAGTATTTGGAACGGAAACGCACGGGTTAAGCGTTAAACAAAACAGAAAATTTAAACCGAAAAACAGGAGTAACAGATGAAAAAGGCGGATATTGGATTAATTGGACTGGCAGTGATGGGCGAAAACCTCGTCCTGAACATGGAGAGCAAGGGCTTCAGGGTTGCGGTGTTTAACCGTACGGTGGAAAAAGTTGATGCATTCATTGCCGGGCGCGGCGCGGGCAAAAACTTTATCGGCGCGCACAGCATCAAAGAGTTTTGCGCCAGCCTCGAACGTCCGCGCAAAGTGATGATGCTCGTAAAGGCCGGCCAGGCAGTTGATAGCTTCATTGAGCAGGTGATTCCGTATTTGGAAGAAGGGGATATCATCATCGACGGCGGAAACTCCCATTTTCCGGACACCATTCGCCGCGCAAAATATGTTGAAAGCAAAGGCCTGCTCTACATCGGCACCGGCGTTTCCGGCGGCGAAGAAGGCGCGCTGCTCGGTCCGTCGATCATGCCCGGCGGTTCACCCGCCGCATGGCCGGCCGTTAAGCCGATCTTTCAGAAAATCTCCGCTCACACCGAAGCCGGTGAACCCTGTTGCGAATGGGTCGGTGAAAACGGTGCAGGCCATTTCGTAAAAATGGTTCACAACGGCATCGAGTACGGCGACATGCAGATGATCTGCGAAACGTATCAGATGATGAAAGAAGGCCTCGGTCTATCGAATGAAGAGATGCACGAGGTGCTCACCGAGTGGAACAAAGGTGAACTCGACTCCTATCTGATTGAAATCACCCGCGATATTCTCGGCTACAAAACGGAAAAGGGCGAAGCGGTGATTGATCAGATTCTCGACACCGCCGGCCAGAAAGGAACCGGTAAATGGACGGCTGTTTCTGCGCTCGATCTCGGCCAGCCGCTTACGCTGATCGGCGAAGCTGTTTTTGCCCGTTGCCTCTCCGCTCTCAAAGATGAGCGTGTTGCGGCTTCAAAAACGCTGAAAGGCCCCGGAGCGAAATTCACCGGCGACAAGGCTGCGCTGCTCGAAGATCTCCGCCAGGCGTTGTATGCCTCCAAGATCGTTTCCTATGCGCAGGGCTATCAGCTTATGCGCGAAGCGGCCAAAGAATACGGCTGGAAGCTCAACAACGGCGGTATTGCCTTGATGTGGCGCGGCGGCTGTATCATCCGCTCCGTCTTCCTTGGCAAAATCAAAGAGGCCTTCGATACCGATCCCGATCTCGTCAACCTGCTGCTTGCTCCGTTCTTTACCGATGCGGTCGAAAACGCGCAGGCGGCATGGCGCCGTGTCATCGTCAAGTCGGTCGAACTCGGCATTCCGATGCCGACCATCGGCGCGGCGCTGGCCTACTACGACGGCTACCGCGCGGCGCGGCTTCCGGCCAACCTCTTGCAGGCGCAGCGCGACTATTTCGGCGCGCACACCTACGAACGGCTCGATAAACCGCGCGGCGAATTCTTTCATACCAATTGGACCGGCCGCGGCGGCGATACCGCAGCCTCAACCTATATTGTTTAAGAGGAGTTCATTATGACCAGTTGCTTTGGTGAAGACGTTTCAATTTCTCAGGATGAGCTGAGGCAACTGGTTTTCCAATGTTTGGAAAAATGTGCAGAGAAAGTTTCCAAACCTTGGAAAAAAGTTTTGATTCTTCCCCCGGATCACACCCGCCTGAACTCACAGGCCGGGCCGATCACGGCGTTGATCTATGAAATGCTCTCTGCCGAAAATGTGCGGGTTGATATTCTTCCAACCCTTGGAACCCACAATGCCATGACGGAGAAACAGCTCCGCATGATGTTCGGTGACACCATTCCGCTCGGAGCATTCAAAGTACACGATTGGCGCAACGGCATTGTCCGCAAGGGTGTGGTGCCGGGTGAAATGCTCGTAGAGCTTTCCGGCGGCAAAGTGGACTACACGGTCGGTGTGGAAGTGAACAGAATGCTGTTTGACGGTTATGACCTGATTCTCTCCGTTGGACAGGTTGTCCCGCACGAAGTGGTCGGCATGGCTAACTACACCAAGAATATTGTGGTTGGTGCAGGCGGGTCGGATATCATTAACAAATCGCATTTTCTCGGTGCGGTCTGCAACATGGAAACCATTCTTGGACGGACCGATACGCCGGTGCGCCACCTGTTCAACTATGCCGTGGATACATTTCTGAGTGAGTTGCCGATTACTTATATTCTGACCGTAATGGAGCAGGACTACAGCTCTGGCAAAATGCACATGCGCGGATTTTATGCCGGTGACGATGTAGCAGTCTACAACGAAGCCTGCGAGCTGGCGCGCAAGGTGAACATCACGCTGCTCGACCGCGAGCCGAAAAAGGTAGTCGTCTATCTCGATCCGCACGAATTCCAAAGCACCTGGCTTGGCAACAAGTCGGTTTACCGCACACGTATGGCGATTGCCGACGGCGGCGAGCTGATTGTACTTGCACCCGCGCTCAAGGAATTCGGCGAGGATCATAAAATTGATAAATTAATCCGCAAATACGGCTATCGCGGGACGCCGGCTACACTGAAGGCGGTCGAAGAAAATGAAGAGTTGCGCAACAATCTGGGCGCAGCGGCGCATCTGATACACGGCTCGTCCGAAGGGCGCTTCAGCATCACCTATTGTCCCGGGCCGGAAGTAACGCTCGACGAAATCCTTTCTGTCGGCTTCAATGCCGTTGCATATGATGAAATGGCTGCGCGGTATAATCCGGCGAAGCTCAAAGACGGCTTCAACACAATGCCGGATGGTGAAGAAATTTTTTATATCAGTAATCCCGCACTCGGACTCTGGGCCTATAAAGAAAAATTCAGAGGGTAAGCAATGAAGCCGTTTATGGATCAGGATTTTCTGTTGCAGACGAAGACCGCACGGCGACTCTACCACAATCACGCCGCGAAAATGCCGATCTATGATTATCACTGCCACCTTTCACCGAAAGAAATCGCGGAAGACAAACCGTACGATAATCTCGGCGAAATCTGGCTGGGCGGTGACCACTATAAATGGCGTGCGATGCGCGCCAACGGTGTGGACGAAAAATTTGTAACAGGCGATGCCTCGTGGCGCGAAAAATTTAAGAAGTGGGCTGAAACCGTGCCTCAGACGGTTCGCAACCCACTCTATCACTGGACGCATCTGGAGCTTCAACGCTATTTCAGCATTAATACGTTACTGAGTCCGGAAACGGCAGACAGAATTTTTGATGCCTGCACCGCCATGTTGCGCACGCCGGAGTTTTCCGCGCGCAACCTGATGCGCAAAATGAACGTGAAGCTCGTCTGCACGACCGACGATCCGGTCGATTCACTCGAATATCACAAACAGATCGCCGCCGACGGATTCGAAGTGAAAGTGCTACCAACATTCCGTCCTGACAAGGCGATGAATCTTCTCCTCGCGAGCCCCAACGCAGTTGGTTCCAATGTTTGGAAAAAATATATCCAAACATTGGAAAAAGTTTCCGGCTTGGCGATCAACGACTTCGCTTCATTGCTCGAAGCGATTAATTTGCGGCACGAATATTTTCATTCTGTCGGCTGCCGTCTGTCAGACCACGGTATTGCCTATGTGCCGGATGCACAGGCCACATCGATGGAGCTGAATATTATTTTTGAAAAAGCAATGGGCGGCGAAGAGGTTCGTCTGGAAGAGCGGGAAAAATTCGAATCGGTCTTTTTATATGAAGTTGGGAAGATGAACCACGCGCGCGGCTGGGTGCAGCAGTTTCATGTCGGTGTATTCCGCAACAACAACAGCCGGTTGTTTGCAGAACTCGGGCCGGATACCGGTTTTGATTCGATTGCCGACTACCGGCAGGGGCCGGGGCTGGTTCGTCTGCTCGACCGGCTCGACAGCTCCAATCAGCTGGCGAAGACGATTCTCTACAACATTAATCCGTGCGACAACGAACTGATGGCGACGCTGATCGGCAATTATCAGGACGGATCTTTCCCCGGTAAGATGCAGTTCGGCTCCGGCTGGTGGTTCCTCGACCAGAAGGACGGTATGGAAAAACAGATGAACGCGCTTTCGTCGCTCGGACTTCTCAGCCGTTTCGTCGGGATGCTCACCGACAGCCGCTCATTTCTTTCCTATCCGCGCCATGAATATTTCCGCCGCATTCTCTGTAATCTGATCGGTAACGATGTGGAAAACGGCGAAATTCCGAACGATATGAACCTGCTCGGACGGATGGTAGAAAACATCAGCTTTAACAACGCAATGGATTATTTCGGTATCCAGCTTTAACCAGCGGTAAACCCAGCCAGGGAGGGCGGGAGAAACGACCATAGGGTATTATTCGCGGGATCTGTCCGTATTCAATGAGTCATCAAACTGCTTGAACCGGAAGAACCGTGCAATTCATCGAAAACAAGTAATGGAAATTTTGTGCACAAAATTCTCCTGCGTCGCTGCGAAGACATCAAAATCGTTTTACAAACTGTGAAGGAAAAGAATACCGTCATTTCCGGAAATGAAACTGTTTCGCAGGAAACCAAAGATCCAGAGGGTCGGGCTGGCGCTGGGCGGCGGCGGCGCGCGCGGGCTGGCGCATATCCAGGTGCTTGAATCACTCGATGAACTCGGCATCCGCCCTTATCGTATGGCGGGCACCAGTATCGGCGCTGTCATGGCGGCACTCTACGCATCGGGTCTTTCCGGAAAAGAAATGCGCAAACTGGCTTACCAATGGCAGACACCGAACCCTGTTAAGCGGCATGGACTTCTCGACCGCCATGATCTGCGCCGCTGGGCAGCCATGCTTGATCCTTCGTTTGACCGGAGCGGACTTTTTAAAGGTGAAAAAATTATCCATTTTCTATCCGACCACATCAAATGCACAACATTTGAAAAACTGAAAATTCCACTTTATGTTACGGCGGCGAGCTATGGCGATGCCTCGGAAGTGGTTTTTAAATCCGGCGACCTGCTTTCCGCTGTACGCGCCAGTATGGCCATTCCCGGCGTCTTTACCCCTGTTGAGCGCGACGGGCATCTGCTGCTTGATGGCGGCGTCGTCAATCCGCTTCCATACGACCTGCTTCAACGGGAATGCGATCTGGTAATCGCTGTGGATGTCGGCGGGACGCGCCATGTTGACGAAAAACACCGCCCGGCATTTTTCGATACCGTCATCAGCAGTTTTGAAATCATGGAAGCCTCCATGATTCGCTACCGCCTCAAGGCCAACCCGCCCGACATTTATCTCAAGCCGAATATTCGCAACGTCGGCCTGCTTGAATTCTTCAAAGCCGATCAAATTTTCGAACAATCCGCAGGGATCAAAGACGAACTGCGCGCAAAGCTAAAAATGATTCTTAAGATGTAGGCCCGCTGCCCTCAGCGGGCGTAACACGCCGGGTGGGGCACCCGGCCTACAGGTGGAAGCGACAGAGTCATGGATGTGGAAAGAAAAGAAAATCTGCCTCGTCGCCAGCGACGGCTGGATCGGTTATTTAAACCTTCGTCATCGTATTTTGTAACGCTGTGTACTGCAAACCGGATGCCGGTTCTGGACAACGCCGAAATTTTCGACCGTGTTCGCGCATTTGTTTCTGATTCGATGGAGCGCTACAGTGTTTATATAGATTCCTATGTGCTGATGCCGGATCATGCTCACCTGATTATCACGATTGCTGGATCTTCTGCCATCACTCTTGGCGCGTGGGTAAAAGCATTTAAGGCGATGGTTGCTGTTCGCCAATTCAAATGGCAGTCCGGATTTTTTGACCACGTCTTGCGCAGCAGTGAAAGCCGCTCGGAAAAATGGGAATATATCCGGATGAATCCGGTCCGTGCGGGGTTGGTGAATGTTCCTGAGGAATGGTCGTACGCCCAAAAGTTTAACCAATACAACGGGTCTGAATTGTAGGCCCGCTGCCCTCAGCGGGCGGAATGTGCGGAGAGCGCCGGGTGGGGCACCCGGCCTACAGTGAGAGTTGGGCGGAGAGACCTTTAGCGGAGGCGAACGTCCGGATCTGGCCGTTGAGGTTTAGTTCGACGCGATCCGGCTGAACGGTGAGTTTAATTTTTTCGTCCGGGTGTCTTTGTTTCCAAACATTGGAAAGCAGGATGGCTTTTTCGAGGCCGTCGCCGGTTTTATAGTTCCAGACTTCGTCGGGCTGAGCGAGGCGCGGGCCGTCGTAGATGGACTCCGAATCAAAAGTTTCCAATGTTTGGAAAAGTGCATCGTCGCTCATCGCTTTGGCTGCTTCAATGCAGACGGGGTTGCGTTCGAGCGCGGCCTTCAGAAACGGTGCCCAGTCGGCGCGGCTCATGTCGCGCAGGGCGTAGAAGGCGAGGTCGGCGGAGCAGTTTTCTTCCCGCACGGATTCGACATAGGCGACGATTTCTTCGCGTTCCATGACGGGAGTGATTTCGAGTTTTTTCCAAGCCTTGGAACCGGCGAGGCCGGATTTCAGATTTTTGCCCGCGATGTCAGGAAATTCTGGCTCTAAATGAACAAATTTAGCGAGCGCGCAGAGCATTTCGTTTTTCTGTTCGCTGGCGCATTCGAGTTTTTTACCGAGTTCGGCCATGCTTTCCATATCGGTTCGCCGGATGGGATTGTTTTTAAAAAAC
>JBAYVX010000037.1:0-12141 GCA_041674365.1 Kiritimatiellales bacterium
GAAATTTTTATCCGCGTCAAAATAGGAATCAATTTCTTCAATGGCTTCACGCACCATGTCTTTTTCGATGGCCTGACGTTCGCGGTTGGCGGTGTCGAGCAGTTGCGCCAGTTCGTCGGCGCGCGTCGGCAGATCGGTGAGAAGCAGTTCGAGCGCGGCATCGGGGCGCCCGACCCGCCCGGCGGCGTTGATGCGCGGCCCGAAGGCAAAGCCAGCATGCCAGGTTTCAACAGCACCGGTGATTCCGGCCAGTTTTTTGAGTGCGTTCCAGCCCGGCCAGCAGGAGTTTTCCAAGGATTGGAAACCGGCACGCACCAGCACACGGTTTTCGCCAAGCAGCGGCACCATATCGGTGACGGTGGCAACGGCGACAAAATCGAGAACCTTCTTTAGATCAACGGTTGCGGAAGCCAGACATCCGTTATCCCGTCCGGTTTTGATGAGCGCATGACAAAGCTTAAAGGCAACACCCGCGCCGGCGAGAATGCGTGCCGGATGATCCACAGCACACTTTGGATTGACGACGGCAACGGCGGGCGCAACTTGATCGCTGGGTTCATGATGATCGGTAATCACCACATCCACTCCGGCGGTCGCGGCCTTTTCGACGGCTTCAACGGAGCTGGTTCCGCAATCCACTGTGATGATTAAAGACGGTTTATGCTCTGCGATGCAGGCGCTCAGCGCGTCGGCAGAAAGGCCGTAGCCGTCGTCAAAGCGGCTGGGAATAACGGCAGAGACGTTTCCGCCGAGTTCGCGCAGAACGCGCACCATCAGCGCGGTGCTGCAAACGCCATCGACGTCGTAGTCGCCGAAGACGGTGATTTTTTCGCCGTCATCCAGCGCGCGGCGGACGCGGGCGGCGGCTTTATCCATATCCGGCATTTCAAACGGGTCGCGCAGCGTGGAGAGCGCCGGATTGATGAACAGCCTGGCTTCTTCGACGGTTTTACAGCCGCGCTGGGCAAGCAGCGCGGCAAGGGGTTTCGGCAGTTTTTCCAAACCTTGGAAAGCGGCATTGCCGCCTTTCAGCGCTTCGCGTTGCGAGATCGAGGCTTTTTCCAATGCTTGGAAAAGTTCCTCGGCAAGGACTTCGTCGCACGGTTTAAATTTCCAATGTTTGGACATATTCAAAAAAACAGCGCCCCGGAGTTTCGGGGCGCTTTTTCTCCGCAACGGATCAGCGGCGTCTTATACCTTGATTTTTTTCTCTCTGTGGAAGAGCAATGCCACGGGTGTGGCAACATAGATGGACGAATAAGTTCCGACCACGATCCCGATGAAAAGTGTCAGCGCGAAATCGTTGATGGCGCCGCCACCGAAGACCAGCAGCATGATGACTGTCAGCAGCGTTGTTAGCGAGGTCAGCACCGTACGCGAAAGCGTCTGATTAATGCTGAGGTTGGAGACATCCACATAGGAATCTCTACCGGTATGCATCAGCTTGATGTTTTCGCGAATCCGGTCGAACACAACAATGGTGTCATTGACGGAGTACCCGACAATCGTCAGCAACGCGGCAACCGTCGTTAAATTGAGCTGACGGCCCATCAGGCAGAAGATGCCTATGGTGATCAATACGTCATGAAATGTGGCAACAATGGCTCCGATCGCAAAACCGAATTCGAAGCGAAACGAGATGTAGACCGTAATGCCGATCATGGCCAGCACCAGCGACATAATGCCTTTTTTCTTGAGCTCAGAACCGATCTGCGGGCCGACACTGTCGTTGGCGATATCTCTGTAGCCTTGAGCAGAAAACGCTGTTTTAACGGAATCCACTGCCTTCACACCGTTTTCGTAGCCGACTTTGACTTCAAGCGTTTCCTTAGCCGTTTCATCAACAGCGGCACTCAGATCTTTGCGGTACTGAATGGAGGCCTCTTTGATGCCGACCTGTGTGAGCGCTGCACGAACGGCTTCAACCGGTTGTTTCTGATTAAACGCAAAGGTGATAGCGGAACCACCCGTGAAGTCCACGCCGAAGTTGCCCGCACCTTTGTTAAAGAAGAATATCCAGCTGATGATGATGATCCCCCAGGAAAGACCGATGGCGATAACCCGTTTGCTCATGAAATCGATTTTCGTTTGACCAAAAAACGAAAACATTTTCATAGTTTTCAGCTTCAGCTTTTCCGCCATCGTTTCGAGCAGCAGGCGGGTGAAGACCAGTGCCATCAGCATACTGACGAGAATACCAGCGGTCAGTGTGACGGCGAATCCGCGGATAGCCCCTGAACCCTGCCAAAAAAGAATAACGGCCGTCAGCAACGTGGTCAGGTTGGAGTCAAAGATCGTGCTGAAGGCTTTGCCGTAACCGGCAGTGATTGAAGAGCCTACACTCTTTCCGAGCGCCAGTTCTTCACGAATACGTTCATAAATCAGTACGTTGGCGTCCACCGCCATTCCGATGGTGAGCACGATGCCGGCAATACCGGGCAGCGTCATTACGGGCAGTCCGGCTGATGCGCCGGCTCCAGCGGAAAAGAGACTGAGCACGCCGGAAGAAAACCACATACCGAACGGCAGAAGGATCATCAGCATCAACAGCGAAATGTCGGCAATGACACCGGCCAGCAGATAATAGGCCGCCATGAAAACAAAGACTGCAATCCCGCCGTAAATGCAGGCGCGCATACCACTGGCGATCGAGTCTTTGCCGAGCGACGGGTCAACCGTGCGTTCTTCGACGATGGTGACCGGCGCAGGCAGTGCGCCGGCACGCAGCACGTTAACCAGGCGGGTACATTCTTCTACAGTGAATGACCCTGTGATCTGAGCGCTGCCGCCGTAGATGGCATCCTGAATGACGGGCGCGGAGTAAAGCTTGCCGTCGAGGATGATAGCCAGCCGACGACCGGTGTCGCTGTTGAGATTGTTGTCGCCGCGCGGAGCGTAGGCCGCCGTGATTTTGCCAAAGCGTTCGGCTCCGGCTTTATTGAAGGTGAGACCGATATACGGACGGTTGACCTGGTCATAATCCACCCGGGCGTCCTTGAGTGCCGAACCCGTGAGCTGCTTACGTACTTCGATATACGCCGGTTTATAAACCGTGGAGCCGTCCGGCAACCTGTCTTTTTCAAGCATAAAGTCTGCGCCGCGCTTGGAGCCGAAACGTTTGAGTTCTTCCCAGTAGGCGCGATCCATTTTGCTGTCCGGCAATGCCGCCTGGTCACGCACATAATACTGTCCGCTGCCGGTGCGCA
This sequence comes from Kiritimatiellales bacterium, assembly GCA_041674365.1. Classification (GTDB taxonomy): domain Bacteria; phylum Verrucomicrobiota; class Kiritimatiellia; order Kiritimatiellales; family Tichowtungiaceae; genus Tichowtungia. The sequence continues at coordinate 3,207 of JBAYVX010000037.1, forward strand.
CGGCCTTGAAGCCGGGCGGAGTTAAGCCGGAGGCAAACAGTTCGTTTACCCATGCGTCGCTTTCGGTATGCACCAGACGGAATTCGAGAAACGCCACACTCAGGATAGAGTTTTTGGCTTCGGTGCGCTTGTTCACATCCACGCCGGGAAGGCGGATGACAATCCGGTCGTCAAGCAGCGGATAAATTTCCGGCTCGGCGATACCCAGACCGTCCACGCGGCTGCGGATGACTTCCAGCGCCACACCCTGCGTCTTTTTCACCGCTTCCTGAACGGCCGATTCCAATGCGGTGCCTTCGAGTTTTTCGTCGCCCTCAAGAATCTGCTTCTGGACTTCCTTGCGATCCACTTCCACGGTAAAGCTCGTCCCGCCCTTGAGATCGAGACCAAGTTTCACCTTTTCTTTGAACGGAGTGACTAAAGCCAGCGACCAGACCGTCAGTCCAATGAGTAACAGCCACTTCCACATTGCATTTTTATTCATAACGGATTTTCCGGCGGATTAAGCCTACACCTCAGAAGGAAGGTCGCCCTTCTCTTCCAAAATCTGCGAGACAGCGCTTTTAAGTACTTCGATCTTTGTTTTTTCAGCAACACGCACAATCAGAGTCTTTTCCTTCACAGTGGCGACTTCGCCGATGATACCGCTGGTGAGAAGCACGCGTTGACCGCTCTTCACGGCTTCGATGAGCGCTTTTCGCTCTTTTTCGCGCCGGCGCTGCGGACGGATCATGACGAAGTAGAAAATGGCAACCATGAAGACCATCCAGCCGATCGTGAAACCCGGCGAGGTCTGTCCGGCTTGACCGTTTGCGCCCGCAGGCGGAGCCATGGCAATTGTCTGTAAAAACATACTTTTCTCCCTTACTTTTTCACAAAAAACACGAAGGCGGACATGCTAGAGTCCACCCCCGTCCTTGGCAAGCTAGAAACCCGTCGATCAACTGGACTCCGCAGACAAAAAGATATTCCGCACACGGCCTTCGAGGCCGTGGTGTCAGTCCTATCTTTTTACCATTTCTTTCAATGCGCTCAACTCGCCCTCGCAAGCGTCTTCCACTTCTTTGATATAAGACGACAGCTTCGACATACTTCCCATCTGTAACCGCTCTGAGATCCAGACATTCCTGACACTGGTTCTTTTTCGTATAAACCATGCGATAACTTTTTTACGCGGATCGTTCTTCTTTAAAATATCCAAATCGGTCTCAGACATCTTCATCTTCTCCAGCCCATACGCGACCAGCCGTTCCGCTTCCAGCTTATCATGCTGCCTGGATTCATCTCCGACGAAAGAATTTCTCTGCTTTCCTTCCATAACGCCGTCCAACGCCTTCACCATCCGGTCACGGAACTCATCGCCGCCAAAGCACCAGCCTTGCCGGATTTTTGCCCAGCGCTCATCTGCCGTATGAGGGTTCACACTGCCGGCGATCTCCAAAACCCGTTTCTGCATCAACTGACGATAGCTCTCTCGCCCGGCCCGATCATCGGATAACCCCCAGCTACCAAGCACTCGATCCACCGCAAGCCAGTCTGTACGTGACGAAGGCCGCAAATAGGCCGGGTAACTGCTCCATACATAATCCGTCAACGTGCCGTTCAGCACGTCAAACTGTTTTGCACGGGCCGGATTCAGATGAATGTAACTGCTGACGGTTTGGAAATAATCGCCCGCCGGATCAACAATCAGTGCTTTATAGCGGCTCTGAAACAGATGCCCCCACTGTTCATGTCGTATGTTGAACCGCTTCGTATAGGTACCTTGAATCCAGCGCATGCCGTCAACCAGATTGGCTTCTGGTGTTTCGATCAGCAGGTGATAGTGATTGCCCATCAACACGAACGCATGCACCCGCCATCCCGTACGACCGCAGACTTCGGCCAGCGCATCCAGAAACAGCTCATTGTCCCGGCTATCCCGGAACACCGGCTCCTGCCGGTTCCCTCGGCACATCACATGATAGACGGCCCCTTCAAACTCGATTCGTGGTGCTCTTCCCATGCGCCCGTTCTATGCAGCAGGGCAGGCGCAGTCAATAAAAAGGGTAAAAAGATAGGACTGACACTTTCCCCCGTCCGTCTTCGACTGGCCGTTTCGAACTTCCGCCGAAACAGCCAACGCTCCGGCAAGCAGGACGAACGGTATCAGCAAACAAAATGGTTTAGATCTTTTCATATCAAAGCAACTGATCCGACTTTTTCTCCTTTCCAGACATTGGACAAATCAATTCAGGTTTTTCCAATCATTGGAAGTCATCGTCATTTTTTTCCAAAGGTTGGAACGTTTCACAAAAAATCTTCCAAGGTTTGGAAAATTATCTCTTCATTTTTCCAACCACTGGAAGTTAAAAACATTAATTTATAGGATTGACCCCTTTTCTTTTTCATCAATTCTAAAAATCATTGGCTGACCCCTTTCTCTTTCCCCGGACTGACACTTTCCCCTGTTCAAATTTTCAAAGATCAAGGAGCAAAATGGAATGTTCCGCCGAAGAGGTTTTTTTCGGGATCAAACTCGACGTTCCGGTCGTTGGGTGTCGGGTTCAGGTAATAGGTGAAAATTATTTTTGGATCATCCCGAAATGCAGAACGCAAATGAATAGCTCCATGGATTTTCCCGTAGTATGTCTCTTTAATGTTTCCATTTTCATCCAGAACTGTTCTTACTCGGTAAAAATAGTTTTTTGTTTCATCAGAAACAAGAGTTCCAAAATAACCCGTATCCGGGCGTTGCCCAGCACGAGACAGCCAGTTTGTTTGATATCCGCTCAACGGAGCGTCATATGGCATTCGTAGATCAGAAACTTTCGGGTTTTCGATATCAACTTCCTGAATGCCGTCTCTCTGATTCGAAAAATCAAGTGTTATATTTAGATCGTAATCATTTTTTACACGCTGTTCTTTGGAAAAGGTAATGAGGAAATCGCTTCTTGCCCCCCCCCCATACGGACTTACCCAGTCGCCCTTTTCCAAATCGAAACCGACCGGTTTATTCAAAACAGGAATTAATGCCTCCACGCCTTTGACATACATCGGAACAGGATCCTTAATTGCCTTTAAAATCACGGTGTTCGTGGGATTCCACGGATTCCATCTGCCATCCACAACATATGGCGGATTTTTGCTTCTAAAGTAGAAGCTGCCATCGGTCTGGTAAAATCCGGGTTTTGTAATCCTGTACCACATGTTACCTTTCGTTTTACCATTCACCACGCAAATCCCGTTGGTATCTGTTTGCCAGTTGTAAATGCTCTGTCCGGGAGAGGGGTCATCAAATCCGGTCTCAATATTAGCATCCGTCACCGAAAGTCCTTCATCGTCCACAACACGAAAGGTCATCATAGCCTGAGCACCTTTATGCACCGCGTAAATAAACGCTTTATCCGATATCCCCGCACCCAAACACAAACTTTCAAAAAATAATATATAACCTGCGAATATTATCTTTTTCATTTCAATACGCCTTCCGTTACCAGTTCATCAAACAATCTATATGTATACAGATACGCCACATCCCGGCAATCACTGTGCAACCAACGGGCTAAATAGGTTTCATGATTCCTCGGCCAACCGTTCTTGAGAGTGCTGATATCAAAGTTTCCGCCTCCATTATTTTGGATTGAGACAACTGAAACCTGCCCAGCCGAAGGCGACATGGCAGGAAGCCCCATGGCGAGCATTTCGTTGACCGCATCGGTTGTCAAATTATCTACATGGATGTACCAATCCGGGCTATGGCGAAAGACGGGGCTGTTTTTCAGTTCATTTGTACTTAATCCATTGGCTTCTTCGGGCGAAACCGTTTGTCCAAGCCAATTTTTCTCAAAGCCCCAGCCCCACCATTTGGTGGAACCGAGAGATCCCGGAAGCCAGGACGAATCGCGCCCCTTGAACACTTCCTGCTTCTGCCATGTATAGTGTTCAAAGTCATCCGGAATGAACAGATAATCGAAGTCTACTCCAGTTAGCGTGCTAACGGAATCGGGATGAATTTCGAATACTTCATCCTCGGAGTTGTAAAAATTGTACGCTACGGAAACGACGGCAGCAAAACGGTTTTGCCATGTCAAGGCTGCACGCAGGTCGGGCGGAGAGTAGAGATTGTGGAAATTCACCGACCACGCTTGCGGTTCGTATTCCCGCCAACCGGCATGGAGCATCGGATTGTTGTTTGTGGCGGCGTTGAACATCGAAGCGTCAAAAGCTTCTGAAGCCACTGCCGCGTCGAGCATTAAATATTTACTGACACTCATTCCGTAATCCTGAATTGCACTGGACACAACGATGTTCCCCAAACTGTGCGCCAGCATAATCTTTGTTCCGCTGACTGACGAGACATAGTCTTTCAAATACAAAGCGGTTTGAAAGGCGTGGTTTGCATTTTCCTGATAATTCGCATCAGAGCCCTTGTCTCCATACCAAGTGATTCCGTGGAACCGGGCTTTCGAGCCAGACCAGTAGAACCGTTTGAAAAATTCGCTCTGCCAGCCACGAGCACCCTGTTCTGTGGTGTTTACACCATGCAGGAAAAAGAGATTGGTTGTGCTGCACAGCGAATCCGGCCAGTTTGGAGCCGTGTCGCGAAGAGGAACCTGCTCATCCCCTCCGATTTCCGCACGCAGATTCTTGTGTCGGAACATTTGTTCGACACCGGAAAGGCTGAGGGGCAGTTGGGTGTAGGCAAGGATTGTGTTGTTAGAAACAACGGTAAGCAACAGCGGCGCGTTTAAGATATCCGTTTTTTCTACAAGCACGTCGATTGCTTCTATGAGCAAAACACCTTTGTCCGGGTTCGCTGCGATGCGGTCAAGGAACGCAGAGTTCAACTCGACTCCGCTTTCGGGAATCAAAAGGGTGTCTGCTTGATAAACATTCTGATTGAACGACGGGCCGCAAGAAGAAACATCGGTGATGAGATAATCTCCGGCATCGGAAGCAGTGAGGTCAGTATAGACAAACTGCACCGCGCTGCCAGCCTGACTGAGGCGGTATTCAATGCCGTTTGCGGGCGGATAGTTGGTGAGTGCGGAGGCGATGTCGAGCCAAACGGGGAAGAAATCGGTGAGGTCGCTGCGCCCGTTGACTTTTTGATCTTTACAGTTGGGAGTACGGCTTCCCGGCAACCAGCTTCCTGTCTGACCGGGAATATCGCTGTCGCCTTCGGCGATGTCGCCGGAGTCGCTGTCGTCATTGACCCAGAAGCGGTACGGCGAACTGTTGGTGTTCCATGTTTTGTCTGTATTATCAATCTGCCGGTCGCGGTTCCAGTCGGGGATGAGGTGAATCTCTGGTTTTATTTCCACTGAGAAGCGAAGCATGTCATTTGCAAAGGCAGGATATCGATCTTCGTCCTCCTTACAGCACAGTCCGACATAGGTTCCCCACGACCCTTGGGTGGTTGGATTATGAGGAAGTCCATAAAACGGCGGATACCGGCCAAACCATTCATCTATGACTTTGTCCGCAGTCTGATTAGGGGGAGAACTCGGCGCAATCCCCTCAACAAGAATTGCCAGATCGCCGGAACGGAGTTCGTTACCTATGTCTTCAATCCCGCTAAACCCGGGTTTGCTCTGGTTATAATCATCGATATCTTCAGACCCATCCCACGGTTCGCCTCTCTCATAGAACGTAATCGGCTGACCCGTTGAAGCTCTGTAAAGATGAACATCCGGAGAAGCAGAGAGATAAATGTGCGGTGTTGGCGCGTTGGAATGAATAACCATCTGTTTGAATACAACCAGACCCATTTTGTTGGTGTCGGCAGATCCGTCACTGAGGAAAACACTCATTCGCCGACTAAATGCGCCAGCCCGCCCTTTTTCAACAGAATAGTCGGATGAATAGGGATAGATATGTCCTGATGCATCGGATGAAAAGTGCGAAGATAGCACCATCCCATACCCAAGAACCCGACAGCTTTCTGGAAAAGAAACAGAATAAATATCGTTAGTGGAATACACATCTCCAGAATTTCCCATAAATGTTTTAGACTGGACCTGCTGCGGAGAACTCTGTGAAAGCCATGAAACCCACGAATAATTGGTAGCACGAGAAAGAGAGACCATCCATAACGGATTAACGGCTGCCGCCCCTTGAAATAAGAAATTAAGAAGATCGCTGGGAACTGCATAATAGTCATTTGGAGGGTAATTGGTCAAAGGCGGTGAAAAATACTGATCATAATCGAAACCAACATTAACCGTGAACATTGGAAGACGATGGGCTTCATCAATATTCAGCTGTCCGTTGTCATCCGCATCAACTGAAAGCGAATAAAGGAACGGGCTGTATAAAGAATCTGCAACAAGAGGATCTCGGCCTTGCTGGATTTCAGCTCCATCGGTGTATCCATCGCCGTCGGTGTCTCGCAAAAGCGGATTGGTGTGATAAATGCTAATTTCTTCTCCGTCATTCAGCATATCGTCATCCGTATCCGCCACCTGCGGGTTGGTTTGCGCCTGATATTCCTGCAGATTTGTGAGGCCATCGCCATCCGGATCACCAGAGGCCTCATTGGTCGAAAGGTCAAGTCCATGGGTGCTTTCCCACGCGTTGGGCATGCCGTCATCATCGCTGTCGGTGTCCTGCGGATCGGTCGAGTTCACCCCGTTATTATATTCTGCGAGATTGCTCAATCCGTCGCTGTCGGGGTCGGATGCAGAATCGTCAACCAGCGGATTAAGATTGTTGCTGACTTCCCAGCCGTCCGGTATGCCGTCACTGTCGCTGTCACTGCTCTGGAAACCCGTTCCCAGCGTATATTCTGCGAGATTGCTCAATCCGTCACTGTCGGCATCCGCCGAGGCATCGCTTCCGAGCAGAGGGTTGAGGCTGCTAGCAACCTCCCAGCCGTCGGGAAGGCCATCATTGTCGCTATCGGCAAAAAGCGGGTTTGTTCCGTACGAATTGATTTCTGCATAGTCTGACAATCCATCGCCGTCACTGTCGGTGCTGAGAGGGTTTGTTCCGTAGGAGTTGACTTCTGCACCGTCTGACAATCCGTCACCATCGGTGTCAGCAAGCGTCGGGTTTGTGTTCAGGTGATATTCATCAGAGGTCGAGAGGCCGTCGCTGTCGAAATCCTCACTGCCCGCTGAAAAGGTGATATTTGTGAAATAATAGATCTCCCATTTGTCGCCCAGCCCATCGGCATCGGTATCGCTGTCGGTAAATTCGAAGGCTCCGATATCGGCAATGGAGCTGTCCACTCCGTTACTCCGCCATGGATGATCCCATCGCGGTGTTCCCTGCATATCTGTTGCAGGCGCTATCAAATCGCTGCTGCGATCAATGCAGGGGGAGTTCGGAAGCAGTCCGCCGGTTTCAGAAATCAGCATGGGATCAACATGGATATTGTTGGTTCCAACAGTTTCCGGCAAACAGCTGAATTCAATATCCAAGCCCCATTGATCCGTATCGTACGACCCGGATTCATTTCCCCAGAGAATGGTGTTTCTTACAATCAGATCTCCCAAAACACTGTTGCAGAGCGCAGGGCATTGGTTGCTGAACAGTGTGCAATTTTCCAGCCAGATGAACCCTTGATAAAGGTTTACCACGCCAGCTTCTGAGCTGTTTTCAGAAAAGAGGCAGTTTTGGGCGAGCAACGCTCCGCCCCATAAAAACAGTGCGCCGGATTGAGTTCCACTCGATTCAACAGAATTATTTTTAAAGACACAGTTGGCGAACATTACATCTGAATCACTAAAAAATGCTCCGCCACTTCTATACGACGACTGATTCTCCACAAATACACAGTTGTTTATCGAACCTGTGCTATCATCCCCATCCAGAACACAGCAAACGTTATTTGAAAATACGTTGTTTTGGAGCAAAAAGTCCGATCCGTTAAAAACAATGCCCTCATCCCCCAGCGTTCCGGTTATCGTGCAACCAAATATTTCAATTGAGGATCCCTCAAAGGAAGACCCCGGGAAACAGCATAATCCGCCCCAGAGGTACGGGTCGTCGGTTCCGTTATCCTTAAAAACAGAGTTTTTAAAGATAATAGAGGAGTTTTCCGCATACACTACGCCGCCTGCATCAACCGCTGTGTTCGAGAGAAAACAACAGTTTTCGAAGAGCAAATTCACATTTATACAACATACCGCACCACCCAAACCATTCCCGGGGCTTGTGTCCCAACCGGAGAACCCTTGCAGAATTTGAATCCCCTGAATAACAGAACCGGCGTTGTTCTTCAGATAAAAACCGCGATTTTCATTTTCACAGTCCAGAATGCAGTTTGTCGGCCCGTTTTCTGACAGAAGCATGAGCGGCTTGCCTAGAAAATCCAGATTCCGGTTTTCGGCGCCGGTGTAAGTGCCGTCTGCAACTAAAATGATGTCATACGGCGCTGCGGCGAGCAATACAGCCTGAAGATTGGTGGCGGCGGTCGCGCTGTTGGTGAACGGCGCAATATGCTGTCCTGTCAGAGAAACATACCGATCCGGCAATGGAACGGAATTGCTTTCGAATAAATCTGTGTCGTGTCTGTATTCGTACACGTTCGGGAACCCGTCGCCATCATCATCGGCAAGGGCATCCGCCGAATCCGCAGAATCCAGTCCCTGAGCGGTTTCAAAAAGATCCGGCATGCCGTCGCCATCCGAATCCTGCTGAACAACCGGATTCAGTCCGTGCTCCACTTCGTATGTATCGGACAGTCCGTCGCCGTCCGTATCTGCTGTATTCGGGTTTAGATCCAGATACGCCGCCTCGGCATACGTAAACCGGTTGGATTGTGATATGAACTCACTGCCGTTGATAACCGTGTTCAGATTCCCGAACCATTTTGTTTCCCAGACGTCGCGAACACCGTCGGAATCAAAGTCCGTATTCAGTCCATCCGTGTGAATAAGGAGTGCTGTTCCATTCGTTAGATTTCCGGCAGAAAATTCGACGCTTTCCCCCGCGTCCCACTGCATTC
>JBAYVX010000038.1:0-12133 GCA_041674365.1 Kiritimatiellales bacterium
GGTCAGATAAAGCGCATACGTCTGCATGGTATCCAGATCGTTCGGACGCAGATCGATGTATTTTTCATAAGAATAAACGGCGTCATTATCGCGATTCATTTTACGGTAAAGCACGGCAAGATTTTTGTAACATTCAGGATTCTCCGGCTGCAATTCCAACGATCGTTTCAGGTATTTTTCTGCTTTGTCGTACTCTTTTGTCCCGATGTATGCAGTCCCCAGATTGTTAACCGCACCGAATGTTTCCTCTTCCTGTACCGCTTTTTCCAAATGGGCTGCCGCTAATGCATAATCGCTGCGCTGAAGGTAAAGAGCCCCCACAGCCTGATGCAGGTCGGTAATGTCCGGATAGATTTCAACCACCCTATTGAAATGTTCTAGAGCTTCATCGGGCTGATTAAACGTCAAGGCCTGCTGACCCATAATAATGTGATAAGCGGCGTTTTTTATCCATTTCGTTGATAAGGCTTTAGATCCCGGTTTTTCATTTGCGGCGACCGGCAACTCCATATTCTGATAGTCCATTACCCAGAGGGCATCTGCCGGCAGGGAAAATTGTGAAATATACGGGCTCTCTGCCGTTCGGATTTTCCGGGAAGGAGCCCGTTCGCTCAGGAAGTCGCGAGCCACCAGCGAAACCAGGACTATCGCCAGAACAACAGCCAGCACACCGAAAAAAGTCGAAAAAATCCGGATGCGTCGCAAATCACGCTGGCGATGTTCGGCTATTTCCTGCGCAACCTGCGGAGTGAAATCTTTTTCGAAGTCACGCTCGCTACCCTGATAAATATCCCGGATCTCATCTTTTCTTTTATGCATGAGCGACCCCTCGTGTTTCCAGCCGGAATATGGGGTGAGTGACGGGATTCGAACCCGCGACATTCAGAATCACAATCTGACGCTCTAACCAACTGAGCTACACCCACCATTCTGCGAAAGCGTGATAGAATAATGAAAATTCAATGGAAAGCAAAATATATCTCCCCGTTTCAATTCGGCTCTTCGGCAGGAGCACTTAGATTTGTTGAAAGCGACACTGCCGCCAGTTCCAACTGGTATAATAGGGCCTCAAAAGGTTCTGTCCGGGAGATTTTATTGAAGGCTTTATCGTGCATTTCTGCTATGGCTTGACGCGGCGTCAGAACCTTTGCGGCCTCCCTAAGAGACCGGACGGCAGTATCTACATCGTCATTTTGTGCAGCGGTTTTGGCGAGCAACAGGCGGACGACAAGGAAATCTGCACCGTCAATTCTTTCAAGGAAGTCGATAGCATCGCGGGTCTTACCAGCCGCAGTAAGATATGCCACATACGCAGTGAGCATAGGCGTATCTTTCGGATTGAGCCGAAAATATTTTTCAAATGCTGCAACCGTTTCGTTGGTTCGCCCGGTTTTTTGATAGAGCAATGCGAGATTTTTCTGGCTTCCCGCGAGCTCAGGCTGCTGTTGAAACGCCTGCCGTAAAAACTTTTCGGCCTGTTCGTAGTCGCCCAGACGCATATAGGCGACACCCAGATTATTGAGCACATCAATGGACGGTCGCTCTTCCAGTGCCTTCTGCAGATATTCGATGGCTTTTCCGATATCATTCTGCTTCAAATAAATGTCGCCTAGAGGACGATAAAGTCCGGTTATCGTCGGGAATGTCTCCAGTGCGGATTCGAGATGACTCTGTGCAACTTCCGCATCGTTCATCAGAAGCGCCTGTTCTCCCATAATAATATGATATGCTGCATTTTTTACCCGCTTGATCGAAAGCTCCTTTGAGTCTGCTGGTTGACTGCTGTCGGCCTGCGCAGCCACCTGCCGGTATTCGATGGCCCACTGCTCATCCTCTGGCAATGTGTAAGAAGCGATATAGAGGCTTTTTCCGATGGGGGACGCGATCTCTTCCGGCGCAAATAGGTATTTAGAAACCACCACGAAGACTAAAATAAACACGAACAGGCTGGTGAACAGATTGAAAAACCATTTCCGGCGGGTCTCGCGCGCCATCAGTTCCTGAACCGTCCACGACCTTTCCGTGTTTTCGGGTTTTGGACCCTCCGTGTGGTAAATGTCCTGAATATCTGTATTGTTTTTTTCCATGGCTGGGATAGACGGGCAAAATCCGGTTCATTTATTCAGACTCGATACTCCTGCCGCAATGCCGCATCAGCCAGAACCAATGCCGTCATCGACTCCACAATGGGAACCGCCCGCGGCAGCACACACGGATCGTGACGGCCCTTGGCCTCCAGAGTCACCGGATGACCATCCATTGCCGCCGTATCCTGTGCTTGTCCGATTGTCGCGACCGGCTTGATCGCAATACGGAATACCACCAATTCCCCGTTCGAAATTCCGCCCTGTACCCCTCCGCTGTAGTTGGTTTTCGTGCCAAGCCGTCCGCTCTTCTGGACGAAAAGATCATTGTGCTGTGAGCCGCGCATCAGTGTGCCGGCAAACCCGGAACCGATCTCAAACCCCTTTACCGCCGGAATCGAAAGCATTGCTTGCGCCAGCTTGGCCTCCAGTTTGTCAAATACCGGCTCGCCCAGTCCGGCGGGAAAGCCGCGGCAGATGCAGGTAATCGTCCCGCCCAGCGAATCCTTTTCGTCGCGCGACTTTTCAATCGCGGCAATCATCCGTTGCGCCGTCTCCGCAGCCGGGCAGCGAACAAGGTTTACGTCCACCAGCTCGCGCGTCAGTTCTTCGGGGGTAATCTCCGGCGCGGCAATTTTTCCGACCGAACTCACATAAGCAACAATCGAAACCTCGCCAAAACGTGTCTTTAACCACTTTTCGGCAATCGCGCCTGCGGCCACGCGGCCGATCGTCTCTCTCGCGCTGGAGCGTCCGCCGCCGCTCGCCGCCTTTACGCCGTATTTCATCAAATAGGTGTAATCCGCATGGGACGGACGCGGCACCGCCGCCATCTCGCCGTAATCACCGGGACGCTGGTCACGGTTATTTACCGAAAGAGCAATCGGTGTACCCAGAGTCATCCCGTTTTCTGTACCCGAAAGAATCGTTACCACATCCGCCTCGTCGCGCGGTGTTGTCAAAGCACTTTGTCCCGGACGACGGCGGTCAAGCTGTGGCTGAATATCCGCCTCCGTCAGCGGCAGATTTGCCGGACAGCCGTCCACGATCGCGCCGACGGCCTTGCCGTGCGATTCACCGAACGTTGTCGTTCTGAAAAGCGTGCCGAATGTACTGCTCATAGTCGGTTCTCCGTCAAATTTTTCCAACCCTTGGAAAAAAAATCTGAAATCCGGCTTCGCCGGTTCCAAACTTTGGAACTCTGTATACGCTCTTTTTCCAAACATTGGAAAAAATTTCCGCTCTTTTTCCAAGGGTTGGAAAGCCGTACTGCAACTCCGTTTTTACAGAAACGCTGGCTTTCATCACGCACATCCGTTAAAACCCGCCCAATGAATACTTACACGCATACACCCGTTGCGGAACAAACCGAAGAGGTTGTCCGTATTACCTGGCTCGGCCTGATCATCAACATCCTGCTGACCATTCTGAAATTTATTTTCGGGTTGCTCGGTCGCAGTCAGGCGGCGGTTGCTGACGCGGTACACAGTTTTTCTGATTTGGGAACAGATATGGCGGTTCTGTTCGGAGTCCGCCTTTGGTCTGCTCCGGCGGACGACTGCCACCCCTATGGGCATCGGCGGATTGAAACGCTCATCACTGTAATGATCGGCGCGGCACTCGCCGCCGTCGCCGTCGGCTTCAGTCTGGATGCGGTCGATAAACTGCGCCACCCACCGTCCAGTTCTCCCGCACTGATTGCACTGACCGGTTCGCTGCTGACCATCTTTCTCAAAGAATGGCTTTTCCGCGTAACCCGCAAAGTCGGGCACCGCGTGCATTCGCCAGCTGTCATCGCCAACGCATGGCACCACCGCTCAGACGCCTTCAGCTCGATTCCGGTAATCATTGCAGTCAGTGCGTCCGCCATTAATCCGGAGTGGCATTTCCTTGACCAGATCGGCGCACTGATTGTTGCCGTCATGATTCTGAAAGCGGCCTGGGATATCACCGGGCCGGCTTTGGCCGAACTGATCGACTCCGGCGCGTCAAAACAGGATTACCAGCAGATCGTTGAGCTTTCCCAAAGCATTGCCGGGGTGCTTTCCGTTCACAAAGTCCGCACCCGCCGCAGCGGTGCGGGGCTCTATATCGATCTGCACGCGCTGGTGGACGGCAACATCACTGTATGTGCCGGACATGATATCGCCACGCAGGTACAGCGCAAACTCATCGTCGAAGGCCCCTCCGTCGCCGACGTTGTCGTTCATATCGAACCGGATCATACGTGAGAAAGCGCGCAGCAGTTGGAATGAGCGGCGGCACGGACAGCTCTGTAGCGGCGGCTCTGCTGGTCGAACAGGGCTATGAAGTCATCGGCCTCACCGCCCATATGTGGAAAGACGGCTCGCGCTGCTGTTCGCTCGAAGACGTTGCCCGCGCGCAGAAAGTTTGTGCTGCGCTCGGTATCCGGCACTATGTTGTCAATGCGCAGGACCGTTTTGAAGAAAAAGTCGTCAATCCGTTCGTCGCGGAATACGCCGCCGGGCGCACCCCGTCTCCCTGCATCTCCTGCAACCAGTTCATCAAATTCGGCTTTCTACTCGACCGCGCCGTGCAGCTCGACTGCCGGATACTCGCCACCGGCCACTACGCCCGCATCGAAGAGCGTAATGGGATCTTTCATCTGCTGCGCGCCATTGATCCCAAAAAAGACCAAACCTACTTTCTCAGCCGCCTCTCGCAGAAACAGCTCGCGCATATCGCTTTTCCACTCGGCGACTGGACCAAAGAAAAAGTTAAACAGTGGTCCGCCGATCATAACCTGCCGGTTGTCCCGCGAGGCGAAAGTCAGGACCTTTGCTTTGTCGAAGCCGGTAAATACGCCGAGTTCATCGAAGGCCGCGCGCCGGACGTGAAGAAAAAAGGCAAAGTACTCGACGAACACGGCAACCAACTCGCCGAGCACGACGGCATCCACCGCTTCACCGTCGGACAGCGCGGCGGAACCGGCGTTGCTACCGGCGGACGGGTTTATGTCAGCAACATCGACGCAGACAAAAACGAAATTACCCTTTCGCCGCGCGAAGGCGTCATGCAATCCGAATGCCTCGTTACCGATGCACACTGGATCAGCGGAACTTTTCCAGTGTTTGGAAAGTTAACGGTTCAGCCGCGCTACGGATCGCGCGGCGCGCCTGCTGCCATCGAAAAGATCAGCGCCACCGAATTCAAAGTCCATTTTGAAAAGCCACAATTTGCCCTCACCCCCGGCCAGGCCGCCGTCATCTATGTCGGCGATGAAGTCCTCGGCGGCGGGTGGATCAAATGAGAATGGATTGGCGGATGGGTGGAATATTGATGTTTCCAACCATTGGAAAAGATCCTGTAATCCTGTCAAAAACAGCTGTCTATTTTTCTGCCCAATAATCCGGCAATCCGGTATTCCATTACTCCATGAGTTTCTGGATATATCCTCTTTTGGTTTTGGCCGGGCTGATTGCCGGGTTCATTAACACGCTGGCGGGAGCAGGGTCGGTGGTGTCGCTGGCGGTACTCAATCTGGCAGGTCTTCCGCTGGGCGTAGCCAACGGCACGAACCGCATTGCGATTCTGCTGCAAACGGCGCTGGCGGTCGGACGGTTTAAAAAGCAGGGCAAGCTGAGTGTCCGCCCGCACCTTGGAATTATTCTGCCGGCAATCATCGGCGGCGTTGCCGGCGCACTGCTGGCCGGGCAGGTAAGCGGACTGGTTTTGCGCCGCTCAATCGGTTTCTGCATGGCGCTTACGCTGATTCCTCTTTTCCTGAAGCCCGCCCGCTGGCTCGAAGGAAATCCGGAAAGGGAACACAAAAAAGCCGGTCCGGTTCAAATGATTTCATTTTTTCTGATCGGTGTCTATGGCGGCTATGTTCAGCTCGGCGTCGGCGTTTTTCTGCTGACAGCACTGGTGCTGGTGGCGGGGCTCGATCTCGTGCGTGCTAACGCCGTGAAACTGCTGATTGCTTTCAGTTATACCGCACCGGCGCTGGCCATCTTTGTAATGAACGGTTTGGTCCGCTGGGATCTCGGGCTGACACTGGCGGCGGGCAACATGCTGGGTGCGTGGATTGCAACGCATGAGGCCGCCAAGCGCGGCGCGCCTTTTATTCGCTGGCTCCTCATCGTGGTCGTAATTGTTTCCGCCGTTCGATACCTCTTTTTCTAAGGGAAGAGGGATCCGACGTTTTGCCATCAAAGCGATATTTTTTGATAAAATTATTTCAAAAGATTGACAATAAGCTATTTATACACTTTCACCCCATACCTTTAAAGGTATGGGGTGGTTAATTTTGCAAATTACTTATATATAAAAAGTTACATACAAAAACAGTTGATATTCTACCCTGTCGCAACGCATTGAACTGAGCGTTTATCAGGCTCATCAGGGGCGGCTTTGGGCGCGGGTATTTATGACACCACCGAAACCTTGGCGGCTGGATTAGATGGAATCTTCAAGATCTATTCTTTCAGCCCGAGCTTTTTCAAGAGCATCGCCGCCGGGCAGAAGCCGGTGAAGGCCGACTGAATCAGGTTCACGCCGATGAAAGCGGTGAATAACAGCCACCACTTACTGACTGTTGCAACCAGCAGCACGGAGATCAGAATCATAATTCCGGCGAACACACGCACTCCGTTTTCCACTTTCATACGGCCTCCTTTTCAAAAACTGTAGCGCGCGGCGAGGGCGACATTACTGTCATTTTCAAACTGCCCGAAGAACGTATGATCATTTTTGCCGAAGAAAACGTTGCCGTTTACTTCGACTTTCCAGTTGTCGGTGAGTTTATACGAAACCTTCGGACGGATGTAGCCGTCCTGATCGCTCGGCGACCAATAGGTGAATAAACTAAGAATCAGATTCTGGTTCATCAGCATCTGCGTTAGGCGCAAGGTGACGACGTGGCGATCTTGGTCGGCCGCGGGTCCGACAACCGAAGCCAGATAGGCATCATGATTCATCATGTGCTCGATGTAATATTGCACCGAACCGGTCAGGTCTTTGACGATCTCGTGTTCATAACCGGCCAGCAGGCGCGCCTGACTGTTGGGAATATTCGGGTCGCTTCCGTTGCGGTCGTCGCGCGAATCGTAATAACCGCCTTCGAGGCGGGCGATACCGCCCGCCAGCGGGCCGCGCGCGCTGGCGCCGTACACCGAAAGTTTCGGAAAGGTATTTTTTCCGCTGACAGGATCAAACCCCTGCGGCGTTTTCCAGAAACCGTCGTATCCGTAGGCGGCGAGTTCCACACCTTTAAAGGTACGGTAAACGCGCACGGCGATTTCATCGTCGCTAAACCAGCGGTCGGGCTTGTCGGTTTTCAAATTCGCGCCGGTCAGCCCCGTTCCGCCCCAGTAAGAAAAACGCTCGCCGTCAATAAAGCGGTCGGCGTCGAAGCGCGGCATATACGCCACGTCGATATTGGCGAAGCTGGGGAAGAAACTCATGAACAGCGCATCGGACGGCGCTTTAAGATATTCCTCGTCGCGCCCGGCGAAGAACGATTTCCAATCCTTGGAAAACAGGTCGTTGATGAAGAGCAGGTCGCCGGTTCCCCACGTCAGGATCTGCCGCCCGACCTTTACATCCATCCAGTCAACAGGCGAGAACTGGACGTTGGCTTCGCGCAGATCGACCGGCCCTTCGCCGGTTTCGAGCTCGACGCGTTTATGATTATTTGCCACGCCGTCATACAGGAAATCGGAGCGTACCGTCGCCGTGAACAAATCCTGATACCAGACGCGGCTCAGCTGAAGCCGTAGCTCTTCCAGCGTTTTATCACCTTTGTTCGGGTCGTTCTGAGTTCTTAGCCCGTAACGTGCATCGACGAAGCCGTGGATGTCCTGAGCGAAGCCGGGTGAAAGATGAAAGATGAAAGATGAAATCAGGATGGCTGTTAAAATCAATTTCTTCATTCTGCTGCTCCGGACTAGTTCAGTAATGGCCACAAAAAACACAAAAAGGCACAAAATCAACCAACTCTGATCATTTCTGATTTGGTTCGGAATACCGATGGAAGCCAGTCGAGTGATTTTTCTAAAAACTCACCGATTTCATTTCTTGTCAGACAAGTCACATTTTTTGTGTCTTTTCCGTAATACCGTTCATTTGCTTGGAACAGGAATACTTCACTGGAGTATTCTGCGTAATCTTCGCGGTTTAGCGGAGTATTTCCGGTTTTTACTTGAGTGAGCGCTTGTTTCCCGTTCTGTGGATTTACGGCCAAGTATTCAAAGCTCATCGTGTCAGCTTTTCTGGAGCTTGGTACGACATACCACCCTTTACTTTGCAGATAGAGGAAAACCAAATCTTCGGTTTCTTCATCATCTAACATCATGAATACATCAGAAAATGCTGTAGTGTTTATCTCGTAAGCATCTTTGCCTGATAAATGATTCCAAATGAATTTGGAATATTCTAGAGCCTTCGAGTCCGCAACTTTTTGGATGGTTCTTGTTGCTCGGAAGCAGGCAACAATTTTTCCGGGAACCATTTCAGTGGGAACCTTTTGAAAGGTTACGCGAAAAATATTTGCGATATCAATATCCTGCCGAATAGCTTCATCGCCCATCCAGTATTCCCAGCCCGAAATGACTTGGGCTAAGTAATAGTTTCCTTTTGTATCTCTGGTCCATGCCAGATCATTTTGGCGAACTTGATCCTTAATGTACTTACAGGCATTCAAATTGCTATGAATCTTTGAGGCTTCAGTGAAATACTCGTTCCAGTCCTTGGTATTTTTTCGCGATTCAACCCTCCACCCGACTCCAAGCAAGTCGTGATCCATACAATACCGAAAAGTTTTTTCCATGTTTTCAGATCCGCCTTGGGGGCGAATATGTATTCGAAACAAATTCATGTTGAGCTTTCTATTTTGTGATTTTTTGTGTTTTTCGTGGCCAACCTCTTTCCGAGTTTCAAGTTTCCGCGCGTTAGCGCGTGGCTTCGCGCGGGGGCCGACGAAGAAAGCGCTCGGTGAAGAGCTGTTCGTTGAGGCCGATATTGTAGTGAATGTTGCTGAAGGTGTTGACGGTGTTGCTGCCGTCGTCGAGATCGCCGACTTTCGATTCGGTGACGGTCGGGAAGCCCTGAATGGGTTCAACCTTGGTTGCTTCAACAATCCGGTAAAGTTTGCCTTCTTTGTTGAGGTACTCTGCTTTTCGCGGCAGAAACGTATCTTTGTCGATCCAGACAGTGTATTCGCTGAACTCGACTGCGTCCGGATTAAGCGGTGTATTTTTGATGATGTACTGCGTGTCCGTTTCGCCGGTCAGTTCGTGTTCGTCCTCCCATAGCGCGCGGCCTGAAACATCTTCGTAGACAAAGTCGGATCCGACAAACGAGGTGCGTTTGTCACCGGGAGCGATTGGTTTGACGAGATTGAGGTCGGGCAGGAACAGCCAGCGTTCATCGTTTTTCCCCTGTGCGGCGTTTTTCCAGACGAGGAAGACCTGACGGTTTACATCGGCGGGAGCTTTGAAATAGACGTAAAACTTCTGGTTTCCGTTTCCGGTATTTTTTCGCAGGATGCGAAACTCACGCGCACGCGTTCCGCCGTTCGCTTCGGTGATCACCATCTTCACATCCGCCGAGCCGTCATCGCCCGCATAATAGGCGGCTTCGTTGGCTTTGGAGACGATGGTGTCGATGGAGAGTTCTGCGCTATGCACAGTCAGTGGTAAAAGCGCCGCCGCCAGAAACTTGAAACTTGAAACTTGGGAGATGCTGAGCTTTCTCATTTTGTACTCCTTATGAATGCGTTGAGTTTTGGCCCGAGTTCGTCAATAACCGTTTTGAATTCATTGCTTTTCTGCGGGGCGATGACTTTGCGACGCAGAGCTTTTCGCAGCCATGCCTTGGTCTCTTCAAAGGAACCCCGCGCATAGCGATAAAACAGTTTGCGGTCTGCAGGTGTGAAGCGCCCGTAACCTTCAGCAAGGTTCGCCGCAATGCTGTCAGAGGAACGAATGACCTGATAGCCGATGGTATGTTGCGCTTTTGCCGACCAGTTGTCGTATTCGTACCAGACCATGTCGGAAAGTTTTTCAGCAAGTTGGTACACATCCAGTCCGTAGACTTCCTTCATTCGTCTCCCTCCAGTTTCGAGTTTTCCGCCTTTGCTGAAGCTTCGGCGGACAAGCAAGTTTTGAGTTTCAAGTTTCCAGCTTCATCGCTTCTTTTGAACAACCAACGTTTCAATCCAGTAACTAACGCCGCCAAGATGAATAATGTGGCAATCCACGAGACGATCATGATGACGGCAAGGAAGACGCCGACAGTTTTATACGGAACGAGCGGTGCGAAGAGCAGCGGCGTAAAGCCGACGGCGATCGTAATCGCGTTGCGGCTGATGGCCATGGCCGGTTCTTTGAACATTTCTTTGACCGCTTCCGCCCAGCCGCCGAATTTCTTTTGAAACTCGCGGGCACGTTCGAGGAAATGAATGGCAAAGTCCACGCTGAGCCCGAGTGTGAGCGACGAGAGCACAGCGACCGGCATATCATAGTCTTTTCCAATCAACCCGATCAGTCCGTAGATGAAGAGGATGGTTACGCTGAGCGGAATCATGGCAAGGATTCCGTAAAGCAGGGAGCGGAACAGCACGGCCATCATGATGAAAACGATGATGAAGCTGCTGAGCAACGAGCCGTAAAGCATGCCGGTGACCATTTTCTGCTGCCAGACGACATTGAGATAGGTCAGCCCGGCCCACTCCAGTTTCAACGGTTCCGGCGGCGGGTTGTTTTTCACGAATTGGTTGACGTCGGCGACGACGGCTTCCATGTCTTTGTTATCGCCGCTCCTGAGTTGCACCCAGATGTTGGCTTCGCGGTAGTCGCGTGTGACGAGGTGGAAGAGAGCGTCTTTTTTCTTCATTCCTTCGAGTTGCAGGAAAACCTGTCCGCAGGCGGCGGCGCTGTCGGGCACGCTGTAGTTTTTCTGATTGCGTTCAATGACGGCGGCGCGCTGTTCTTCCGGAGCCTGCGCCGGGTCGATATATTGCAGTTCGTACGAGGCTTTCTTGAGCGCATCGACGGCGGAACTGGTTTTTCCAACCTTTGGAAAGTCAATCAGCCGGTTCTGCAAGGTTGCGATCCAGCGGAGCATTTCCGGACGCTTGAAAGGGGGCGCGGTGATCTCGGCTTTCTGTTCATACAGAAAGTTGACGAAGGAGAGCGCGGTGTATTGATCGGTCTTCTCCAAAACTTTTTCGCGCAGCTCTTCGCCGGAATATTTTTCCAATGTTTGGAAAAATCCGGCGGGCGCGTTGGTGAGTGCGGCCTGCATGGCGGCTGGCGAGGCGAGGGCGGCGTCATCAAGGTAGTTGATGCTGTCGCTGAGCGTCCTCCATGGCGCTGTGGTCTGCTCATCGAGTTTTTTCGCCTCGTTGATGAGGTGTACGAAACATTTATCAGGATCGCAGGTGGCGACGTTGCGGTATTTTTCTTTCTGTGTATCAAGCAGGGCGATCAGTTTTTCGGTCTGTTTCGGCAGTTTGTCCGCGAACCGTTCACGGGCGGCGGCGCTCATTTTGTCGAGTGCTTCGGTGCAGGTGCAGCCGCTGACGGTTTCGGGTGTGAGCGTGAGGTAGGCGGTATACGTTCCGCCGAAGTGGCTGTTGAGTACTTTGTCGGCGATGCGGATGCGGTGGCTTTTGGTGAACCACTTAACCGGGTTATCGTTGACCTGAATACGCGAAACGCCGTAGGCGGAGACCGCGACGACAACCGACGTGATGACGAGAATCAGTTTCCAGTGGCGATAGGAGAATGTGCCCAGTTTTTCGAGCGCACCGTCGAGGCCGGTGCGTTTTTCTTTCCGCTTTTTCGGCGTGGACTGTTTCAGCGATTTTTCAGAAACAAAGAGCATGATGTAGGCAGGCACAAAGGTCATGGTGAGTACCCACGCCAGCGCGACCCCGAAGGCGACATGCAGGCCGAAAATTCTGACCGGAGGAATCGGCGTGGTGGCAAGCGAGGCAAACCCTGCGATGGTGGTGAGGCTGGTGTAGAGCATCGGCTTGAAGAGGTGGCCGATGACGTGCCGGATTGTTTTGGCTTTGTCTTGGA